>JBKHAU010000336.1:0-3665 GCA_046542725.1 Opitutales bacterium | reverse complement strand
TCGCTGCGATCATCACCCCGGCGGCGAAACCCATGAGGATGTCGAGAGCCCGCTTGCCCACCTCCCGGCGCAGAAAGACGACCGCCGCGCCCAGCGCCGTCACACTCCAGGTAAAGAGACCGGCGAGGAGCGCCTGCCAAAGCGGATGCAGGGCGCGGAACCACTCTGTCCACGTTTCCATGCCCTACCCTATCACGGACCGGCCCACGATTCATCCGCAGCGGACAGTTCAGGCGGTTGCTTGACCGGTTGCCGCCGCCCGTGGCACATGACTGTTCGAGAGAGCGGCCGTGGCTCCCTCGCCGCCACGGGCGTAGGAAAGGAACCGCCTTATGCGGATACCCTGTGCCCCTTTGTTCCTCGCGCTCGTCCTTTCTCTGCCCTCCTTGCTCCCTGCCGAAACGGTTGCTTACTGGCGCTTCGAGGGCGCGACCTCCCCGCCCCCCACCGCCGGCGTGGCGATCGCCCATACAAGTGGGCGCAGTGCGCTTCCGGGGACATCGGAGCTTCTCGTCGAGGATGCCTCCGGCAACGGCAACACGCTGTTTGGGTGGGACGGCGCGGAGGGCAGCCTGCGCTACGCCGCGGCGCCGGCGGCCCTCGACGCGCTCGCCTCGGGGCAGCCCAATGCGTTCGCGGTGGAGAGCGGCAGGGCCCGGCCCCGCGCCTTCACCTGGAGCCCTCAATCCGCACCGTCGGGGCTCGATCTCGACTCCTTCCAACCCCTCGCGTGGACGATCGAAGCGTCCATCTATCTCGACCCGGCCGGGAGCGACGGGTGGCGCACCTTTCTCGGGCGCGATGGCCACGGCGTGGCCCAGGCCGATGCCAATCTCGCCTGCCTCTACTTCCAAAAGACGGCGGGCGGCGTCCTGCGCCTCCAGTTCGTCGACGCGGCGGGTAATGTGTGGGAAGCGGCCGACTCCGCGCCCCTCCTCGCCGGGCGTTGGTATCACGTCGCCGCGGTCAGCGACGGCGAGGAACTGCGCCTCTACAAATGGGACACGACGGCCGATTGGACCTACCAGCTGGTAGCGACGACCGACCTCGCGAGCAGCGCCGACCCGCGCCTCGCCGCCGATACAATGGACGCATCGAGCGCGCCTCGCGACACCGCGGGCGACCCCTTCAACTGGACGATCGGCAGCGGCATGTTCGCGAGCGGCGGCTCTCCCACCAGCGGCCATGCCGACTTCTGGGTCGGCGCGATCGACGAGGTGCGCATCAGCGATCACGCCCGCCGCCCGGGGGAACTGCTCTTTGCTCCCCGGATCGTGCCGACGCCCGGCCTTGCCCCCGACGAGCCCCATCGAGGCCACCTCGAGCTGGCTTGGGACAGTCAGGCCGGCGCCCACTATCGGGTGGAGAGCGCCCCGGCGCCCGCGGCCGACTGGTCGCCGCGCGCCACCGGGGTGGCCGCCACCCCGCCGCGCAACCAGTGGACGGAAAAGGAGCCGGCCGGGCCGGCGCGATTTTATCGGGTCCTCCCGGATCGCGCGCCGGTCGTCCTCGAGCTCGATCCCACGACCGTCCTCAACCACGTCGACGAAGCGATCTACGGGCACTTCCTCGAGCACATCTACCGCTCCGTCAACGGCGGCCTTTGGGGCGAACTGGTCTGGAACCGCAGCTTCGAACTCTGGCCCGCCGCCCTCGGCGCGTGGGAACTGGAGGACGACATCCTCGTCCAGACCTCCGGCGCGGCCGGCGTCGAGCTGACCTTCGGCGACCCCGCCTGGACCGATTATGAATTCACCCTCCAGGCCCGCAAGGACAGCGGTGCAGAGGGCTTTCTCATCCTCTTGCGCGACGCCGGCGGCGGTCGCTACTGGCTCAATCTGGGGGGCTGGGGCAACACCCGTCACCAGTTCGAAAAGGGAGCGGGCAACCCCGTGGGACCCTCCGTCGCGGGCTCCATCGCGACGGGTCGGTGGTACGACCTTCGCGTGCGCGCCGAAGGCAGCCGTCTGCGCGCCTGGCTCGACGGCGGGCTCCTCCTCGACTGGACCGACCCGGACGGTGCGCTCCTCACCGGCGGAGTCGGCATCGGCACCTGGGCGACGCAAGCCCGCTTTCGGCAGTTCGAGGTCCGCTCGCTCGGCGGGGCATCTCTTTTCAGTGGCCTGCCGACGGTGAACGACGCGTATGTCCCGACAGAGTGGGAGCCGTTCGGTCCGGCCACCCCGAGCCGCCATGGCGACGCCGCCAACAGCCATTTCGCGACCCTCCTGCGCAAGACCGGCAGCGGGGAGAGCGGCCTCCGCCAGACGCCCATTCCCCTTACGCCTCAGCGCTACGAAGGCTCGCTCTGGGCCAAGGGCAGCGGGGGTGGGGAGATCGTGGTGCGGCTGAAGGAGGGCGACGAAGTGCTCGCCGAGGCGGCCCTGGGCTCCCCGACGGACGAATGGGTGGCCTATCCCTTCACCCTCACGCCCTCCCGCGCGGCCCTCGACGGCACGCTCGAGGTGGCCTTTGCGGGGGACGACGACGTCCTTCTCGATCAGGTCAGCCTGATGGGGGCCGACGCCCTTGCGACCGGCGGCTTCCGTCCCGACCTGCTCGAGGCCGCCGAAGACCTGCGACCGCCCGTCATTCGCTGGCCGGGCGGCTGCTTCGCCTCCGCCTATCGCTGGAAGGATGGCATCGGGCCTCAGGACGAACGCGGAGTGCATCCCGTTCTCCAATGGGAGGATCGCGATGTGAACTCGATGGGGACCGACGAGTTCATCCAGTTCTGCCGCGCGGTCGGGGCCGAGCCCATCCTCGTGCTCAATGTCGGCGTCATCAGTCCCTGCGCGGCGAGCGACCCGACGGTGCCCTTTCCCGCCCCTGACGCCGAGCTGCTTCAGGACGCGCTCGACTGGATCGAATATTGTAATGGAGATGTCACGACAGAATGGGGGGCGGTGCGCGCGGCCAACGGGCATCCCGAGCCCTACAACGTGCGCTACTGGGAGATCGATAACGAGACCTGGTCGATGGGCTCGGCCTGGTATGTCGACAAGGTCAACACCTACGCCCCGCTCCTCCGCGCGGCCGATCCCTCGATCGAGATCATCGCCTGCGGGGGCAATCTCTACGACCAGACCTGGAACCAGGACATCCTCGATGGCTGCGCCGAAAACATCGACTACCTCAGCGTGCACAGTTACTTCGAGCCCGAGACCTGGGCCTCCACCCCGCCGGCCTACGAGGCCTTCCTCGAAGGCCTCGCCGGGCGCATCGCGGCCTCCGCCAATCCTGCCATCGAGATCTACAACTCGGAGTGGAACGTGCAGAGCATCGACCTGCGCACCGGCCTCTTCGCCGGCGGCCTCCTCAACGTCTTCGAGCGGCAGGGCGACACCTTCACGATGGGCGGGCCCGCCCTCATGTATCGAGATCTTCGCTACACGGCGTGGAACAACGCCTTCGTCAACTTCGACCACACCGGCTCCTTTCGCGCCCCCAACTTCGTCGTCATGAAGCTTTGGCGCGATCACTATGCCCCTTGGCGCATCGCCCTCGAGGGCGAGATGGACGGGCTCAACGCCGTCGCGACGCAGAGCGAGGACGGACGCACTCTTCACCTCAAGGTCATCAATACGCGCCCGACCGAAGTCCCCGTGCGCCTCCAGCTACCGGCCGGCCACACCATCGGGGCGGCTGGGATGGACGCGGTCACC
>JBKHAU010000335.1:0-3698 GCA_046542725.1 Opitutales bacterium | reverse complement strand
CCGCACACCCCGCACGCGGTGCCACGATTCATCGAAGATGCGGTTGGGTTCAGACATGGGAAGCGCCGAATTGGTTCGCGATAAGGAACAACCACTGATGAACACTGATGGACACTGATATCCTTCGGATGTGAACGAGTTTCATTATAGGCAGCGTCAACAGATCAGTGTTCATCTGTGTCCATCAGTGGTTCTATCAAAAGCCTCATCGGATGACCCGCCTCCACTCCAGCTTGGAGTGTCGGAAGTTCAGGATGTAGCCGAGTCTGAGGCCGGTCACCTTGAGATAGTTCATCATCTGCCCGACTTCACGATCCGTGATCTTTTCGATCACCTTGGTGTCCACGACGATCTTCTCAAACGCGATGAGATCAGGAAGATAATCACCGACCTTTTCACCCTTATAGAGAATATCGAATCGCGGCTGTTGGTGGTAAGAAACACCTCTTTGCCGGAACTCGACGACCAAGGCGTTTTCATACGGCTTTTCGTGGAGACCGGGACCGAGCTCGTTCAACACTTCCATCGCGGCTCCCACAATCTGCTGGGACTCAGCTTTGAAGAGCGGCTCGTCCCCATCAGTGCTCATCAGCGTCCATCAGTGGTTGAAATACCTTCGCGCAGAATGTGTCCTCACCACCAGAACCAGAGGCGGATCCAGTCGATGGTGCGATGGAAGAGGATCCAGGCGATGGAGCGGGGTCCGACTTCGACGCGGCAGATGCCGCTCATGCCGGGCCGCCACCAGTCGGCCGCCTCGTCGACGAGGAAGACGCGCACGCGGAAGGTCGTACCGGTTTCCTCCACCACCGCGACCGGCTCGAACTGCTCGAGGCGCACGGTGAAGCGCGTCGCGGGGCGGCTCGTGAAGGCAAGTCTGCCGTCCATCCCCGGCTCGAGATAGTTGATGTCCTGCTCGTCGACCTGGAGTTCGGCGTAGATCCCGTCGAGGCGCACGAGCTGGAGGAGGGTTTCGCCGACCTGGGTGGGGGACGAGAGGCGCTCATTGAGGTCGCCCTCCACGATGATGCCCTCGAAGGGCGCGCGCAGGACGGCGCGCGAGAGGCGAAACTCGACCACTTGCAGCCGCGCCTCGGCCTGCTGCGCGGCGAGCTGGGCGAGGCGCATCTCGGAAAGGTCGCCCTCGGCCTCGAAGCGCCGGGCCTCGTTGAGGCTGCGATCGCGCTCGGCCTCGTATTCGGCCCGTTGCACGAGCAGCTCGCGGCGATCGAGTTCGACGAGCACGGCCCCCGCCTCGACGACATCGCCGACCTGGTGATGGACGGTTTCGATGTAGCCCGCGAAGGGCGCGGTGAGCTGAGCGGAGGACGTCGTCTTGAGGATGAAGGGCGCCCGCACCTTGTGCTCGATGCGGATGACGAGGCTGAGGAGAAAGGCGAGGAGGAGGACGGCGCCGGCGAGCTTCCAGGCGGTGTGGCGGTAGCCGAGAAAGCCCCCCGCCCAGCGCCGCGTCGCGCGCCAGAGCCGCGCGCCGACCCACCCCACCCGCCGGTGCAGCTCCTCGAGATGCGGCGTGACGAGATCGAGCGAGACGCGCAGGGCGTCGGCCTGGAGGGCGGAGAGCGGCCCGGCCTCCTCTGCCGCCTCGATCGTGAGCACGCCGACCCCGCGCTGCTGACTGCGCAGGGGAAAGGACAACAGACGCATGCCCGGCCGCACGCCGGCGTAGGCGCGGTGCTGTTCAGTGATGGGGCCGGTCGTGTCGTCTTCCGCTGGGTACAGGATCTCGCGGTCCTGGATGAGGGCCTCGTCCATCGCGCGGATGAGGGCGCCGGCCAGTTCAGTGTCATTGCGCACGCGGCCACCGTGGCTCGTGGCAATGAGTTTGAGCCGGTCGTTGACCTTCCAGCCGAGAGTCACGCGGGTGGCCTCGAAGCGGTTTGCGACCTCATTGCAGAGGGCGTTGGCGGCCTTGTCGAAGTGACCGGCCTCGCCCACGAGGAGCCCGAGATCGAGCACCTGGGTCAGGCGCGTGACGGACTGCTCGTGCTCCGCCGCGGTGTGCGTCGCTTCGAAGGCGGCGAGGATGGCGTCGGCCGCGACCTTCAGCTCTGCGGCCCGCTCAAGAGGGGTGTCGCGCTCGACCCCGGCGACGAACACGACGCCGCCCGGCTTGCGCGCGAGCGGGATGAGGAACCAGCGCCGGTCGATCGCATCGAGGTGCCGGGGCGTCGCGCCCGGCGCACCGCCCTCGAGCACGGCGCGCTGCACCGTCGCCGGAATGGCCGCCGGATCGCTCCCCGACGACTGCCCGAGCAGCCCCACCCGGTTGCTCCCGCCGACATGCAGAAAAAAGGCCGGGGCGAGCTGCCAACCCTCGGCGAGGGCCTGGGCAAAGCGGCTCCAAAAGGCCGCCGGATCGCTCCCCTCACCGAGGACAGATTCGAGATCGGGCGTGCTCATGGCGCGGTGACAGAGAGAGTCTCCGGGACGGGCAGGCGGCAACGCACGCGCACCCCGGGCGGGATCTTCGCCTCGGTATTGGCAAAGACGAAGCGCGCGCGGAAGAGCCCACTGCGCGCGTCCACCTGCGGGTCGATAAAGACCAACTCGGCCTCGTAGGTCCTCTCGCCCGTCACCTCGGGAAACTGCACCGGCGCGGTCATGCCCGGCTCGAGCACGCGCAGGTAGGACGAGGGCAGAAAGAAGGTGAGCTTGAGGCGACTTGCATCGATCAACTCGAAGAGCGGCTCGACGCGTCCGACGGTCTCGCCCGGGTCCTTCAGGCGAAAGACCACGACGCCGTCGATGGGGGCGCGGATGATGCGCTGCTCGAGCTCGTTCTGCGCGATCTCGCGCTCGATGCGCAGGCGCTCGAGTTCGGCCTTGCGCTCGTTGAGCAGCTCCTGGCTCTCGATGCGTTGGCGAAAGAGTTCCTGCGTCGCCTCGTAGTCGAACTCTGCCTTTCGCACCATGCCATCGAGGCGTGCCACCTCGAGGCGCGCGCGGGTGAGGCGCAACTCGCCGAGGACCTCGCCCTTCGCAACCCGGTCGCCCTCGCTCACGTTGACCACGTCGACGATGTCCTCGAAGGGGGCGCTGATCGTGATGCGGTCAAAGGGCTGACTCGAGCCCTCCACCCAGTCCTGCGCGGGCAGCGCAGCGGCGAGCCCGAGCGCCCCACTCATCCAAGAGAAGATTCTTCGCAGGGACATACTCAGAAGGGGAAGGCGGTTCGCTTGCGCTCCTCGAGGTCGATCCCCGAGGGCGGCTCCTCAAGGAGGGCCCGGATCTGGGCCTGCTCCACCCCGAGGCGTTCGAAGACCTGGCCCGAGGACATCCAGAGCGCGACCGTGGCCTTGCGCAAAAAGGCCCGGGTGGCGGCCACTTCGACCTCGGTATCGCCCAGGATCTGCTGCTGCTCGACCACGCGGTAGAGGTCGCCCTTGCCTTGCTCGAGGGCCTGCAGCTCCTGTTCGAGGCGCTTGGCGGCGAGGGCGGCGGCCTCCTCGGCGGTGGTGAGACGCTGCTCCGCACTCTCGGTGCGCTGCAGCGCGGTGTCGATCTCGAGGGCGACCGAGCGCAGTGCCTTGGACAACTCGACGCGGGCTTGGAAGAGCTGTCGCTGCGCCACCCTCACGGTCGCGCGTGGGGCGCGGCGCTCGAGATCCATCTTGAGGAGAAAGCCGACCGACCACTCCTCGCCCTGACGATCCTCGAAGGCGTTGGCGAGGGTC
>JBKHAU010000334.1:0-3700 GCA_046542725.1 Opitutales bacterium | reverse complement strand
GCAAGTGTGGCGATCGGCTGCCGGGCCCCGCAAGGGCCTGTGAAATGGCGGCTGGTCGAGTCATTCGTGGCAGGACCCGTTTCAGGTTCTGCCCCGAGCCACATGGTGACCCCTGAGGTCGAGGAGAATGACCATGTATCTGCCTCGTGCGGAACAGCGGGTGGGGGCGATCCCACCACAAGCGACCGGTTAAGCGTCGGTGCAGCGAAAAACGCGATCTGTGCGAGAGGGTCGAACGGGATGGTGCGCGAAGCCATGCCGTCGCGATCCTGAAGTCGCGGTAGGCACGTAAACACGTGTCGACCGCCTGCAAGCAAACGATTCTCCCGCGAGCTGAGGTCAGACCCGTAACTGAAGACGAAGTGAAGGCGCCGGCCCGTCCGCGCGCCCCCCACGGAGGATTCGGAACAAGCGTCCGGAGCTGGATTTGCAGCCAGGTCCGGTCGTGGTGAAGGCACATCGGCGCCCGCAAGCGGGGTGTGCACTTTGCTGAGAGGCCTCGCCCGTCGATGAGTGGAAGCGATTCCACCCACGGTCCTGCTATGAGACCGACAACTCCGAAGAGCCTCGGGGAATAGCGTCGGGGAGCTGGCAGCCTGGCCCACAGATCAGGCGCCCAATGTCAGCAACTGGGGCAGAGCGTTTGGCGAGCGCCGTCCCCATCTTTAAAAAACCCGTGTTCCCGCAAAAGGGGGCACGGGTTTTTTTGTGGGACGAGGGCGTTCGCTCGGCTTTGTCGACGGGAGAAGAGGGGAAGAACGCAAGGAGAGAAGAGGCTTTGCCATCGACGGGCGGCGGCGGTTTGCTGGGTTTCATGGCCACCGCGACTTGTCTCGTTCACACCGCGCCGGCGAGCGTCGAGCTGCGTCCGGTCGAACTCGCGCCTCTGCAGGAGGGCGAACTGCTCATCGAGACGCTCTTCTCCGCCATCAGTCCGGGCACGGAGCTGCGTTGCCTGCGAGGCAGGCAGCCCGGCGGTGCGACCGGTCCCTTTGTGCCCGGCTACGCGGCCACCGGGCGTATTGCAGCGGTCGGGCCGGGGTGTCGGCGGCAGGTCGGCGAAACCGTCTACCACGGCCAGGGCGCGGGATTCCTCGGCGGGGTTGCGAGTCAATGGGGGGCACACGCCAGTCACGTCGTGGTGGCCGAAGCGGCCGTGCTGGACCTGCCGGCTGGGCTGGATCCAGCTCCCGCGAGCCTCGCCAAGATCGCCGCGGTCGCGTGGCATGGACTCGAAAAGGCGGCGATCAAGGCCGGTGAACGAGTCGCCGTCGTCGGTCTCGGTCCCATCGGACAGTGTTCCGCTCGCCTCGCGCGTGAGCGCGGGGCCAGGGTGGTGGCTTTCGACCTCGTGGCCAGCCGGGTCGAGACGGCCATGGCGGCGGGGGTCGACGCGGTTCAGGTCGGGGCGACGCTGGTGGATGCCGCCAGGCGAAGAGGTTGGCCGGAAACGGACTTCGACGTCATCATCGACGTGACCGGTGTGCCGCAGCTCATCGACAGCATCGCTGAACTCGCGCGCGAACCCGCCCCGTGGCATGCCCCGCTCCGTCCTGGCTCGCGCTACCTCATCCAAGGCAGCTACACCGCCCAGGCTGCCTTCGACTACCAGAAAGCATTTCTCAAGGAACTCACCTTCTTCGTTCCGCGGGACAATACGCGGGCAGATCTCGAGGAAGTGCTGGCGCAGATGGCGCGGGGTCGCCTCGTCGTTTCCGATCTGTTTGAGGCGCCAGTCTCCCCACGGGAGGCCCCGGGGATCTATGGGGGGATGGGAAAACCGGGCGAGCTACGCTCCACCGCCGTCTTCGATTGGGCGCAACTTTGAGCGGCGACCGACCGCTGCATGGTTGCATGCCACCATCAGTTAATTTGAATCGGGAGATGAAGACCGCTGATGGGCGCAAGCGCACCCGGCTCCTCCGCCACGAGGCAGGCATGGAGGAAGAGCGATGGGACCGGCTTGCCGAGGAAGCTCCCCTCGCCATCACCCTGCAGTTTGAAGACCGACGCGCCCGCCGCGTAGTGGAAGAGGCGCTCGCGGTCACGATGCGCACACCGGGAGACGATGCCGATCTCGCCCTTGGGCTCGCCGTGGCCGAGGGCGTGATAAGCGCGCAGGAGGCACCGGAGGTGCATTGCGTCGTGGAGGACGGTGCGGGCGGCCCGCGACTGGTCCTCGAGTTGCCGTGCGCGCCCCGGCGCCCGCTCCGTCAACGCCAACGTGGTCTGTATGCCAACTCGAGCTGCGGGGTCTGCGGCAAGGATGCGCTCGACGCGCTGCGCCTGCCGCTCCCGCCGCCTCTCGACCCGCTTTCGCCCGAGGTGACGGCGGCCGCCCTGCGGCGACTGCCGGAGGCGCTTCGCCGGCACCAGCACAACTTTGCCGAAACCGGCGGACTGCACGCCTGCGCCCTCTTCACGCCTGCCGGCGAGCTCGAGGCGGTCTTCGAGGATGTCGGGCGGCACAATGCCCTCGACAAGCTGATCGGCCAGGCCGCACGAACCGGACGCTGGCCTCTGCGGAAATCCGTTCTCCTTCTCAGCGGCCGCGTCAGCTTCGAGCTCATGCAGAAGGCGGCGGTGGCCGAGGTGGCCGTCATTGCCGCGATCGGGGCGCCCTCCTCCCTCGCGGTCGAACTGGCGCAGCATTTTGGACAGACCCTCGTCGGCTTCCTGCGCGCGGACCGCTTCAACACCTACTCACACCCCCAGCGTATCCAATTTTCATGACGCAATCCCTTCCTCCCTCCGCCTCGGGCGAGACGCCGCTGACTTCCGGGAAGCTCCAACGCGGCGCGCCCAAGACCTGGGCGGCCGGTCTTCCTGCGGTGCAGGCGGCGATGTCCCATGTCACCCGCGAGGCGGGGTTCCTCCGCGGCAACCAGACCCTCCTGCGCCTCAACCAGAAGGGCGGCTTCGACTGCCCGAGCTGCGCGTGGCCCGACCCGGCCGATCGCTCGGCCTTCGAATACTGCGAAAACGGGGCCAAGGCGGTGGCGTGGGAGACGACGACGAAGCGCGTCGGGCCGGAGTTCTTTGCTCGCCACACGATCGACGAACTCGCCGGGCAGAGCGACCACTGGCTCGAGGCGCAAGGCCGACTCACCCACCCCATGGTGCGGCGACCCGGGGCGCGTCATTATGCTCCGATCTCCTGGGAGGAGGCCTTCGCCCTCATCGCCCAAGAGCTGCGCGCCCTCGGCTCGCCCGACGAGGCGATCTTTTACACCTCGGGGCGAACGAGCAACGAGGCAGCCTTCGCCTACCAGCTCCTCGTCCGCCGTTTTGGGACGAACAACCTGCCGGATTGCTCCAACATGTGCCACGAGTCCAGCGGTACGGCACTCAACGAGTCGATCGGAGTGGGCAAGGGGACGGTGCAGCTCGAGGATCTTTACGAGGCCGAGGTCATCCTTCTCCTCGGGCAGAACCCGGGTACGAACCACCCGCGGATGCTCAGTGCCCTCGCCCGGGCGGCCGAAAACGGCGCCCAGATCGTCGCGGTCAATCCGATGCGTGAGGCCGGCATGCTCGGCTTTGCCCACCCGCAGGAAGTCAAGGGCCTGCTCGGACACGCCACCCCGCTCGCCTCGACTTATCTGCAGATTCGCATCAATGGGGACCAGGCGCTCCTTCAGGGGCTGGCCAAGGCGCTTCTCGAACTGGAGGCCGCGAAGCCCGGTACGGTGCTCGACGA
>JBKHAU010000333.1:0-3712 GCA_046542725.1 Opitutales bacterium | reverse complement strand
CATCCCGGTGGCACGCCACAAGGCGGAGTCGAGAAGGCGTTCCCAAGAGGCATCACCGGAGCCTGCCGCCCCTGCTCGCGATGGCGGCCGATGGCCGACCACCACCGCGATGGCATCTTCGAGGCCTATGGGGCTCACCTCAGCTCGCCGCTCCGATCACTTCGCCACCGCGAGGCGCCGCCATCTCCTCGGCGGCCGATTTTCGAACCGCGATAAAGTAGATGAGGATTCCGAAGACCGCTTTGGCGACGACGTCCGCGATCGAATAACCGACCTGCACCGCCGTTGTCGCACCACCGCCGGTCAATCCGATCATGGGGAAGATGAAGACGATCGGGTAGTAGCTCCAAGCGGCTACCGTCAGCCAACGAGCCGCGTTGACGAGCCCACGAACCTCTGCCGGCTGCCGGGCAAGCGACTCTTTGAGCCCAAAGAACAGCTCATAGATGATCCAGAGGAACGGGATCATGGAAAGGCACCACCAGATCCAGCGCGTCCCGTCGGCGGTCGCGATCTCGCCCGGATACCCCAGAATGATCATGAGCGCGGCAAGGCCACCGAGACGCAGTCCGCGACTCACCGTCTCGCTGCTCGAGAGACGCATGATCAGAAGCAACTCGATCAACAGAAGAGGCACCGTCAACAACCAGTCGACGTAACGGTAGGCATCGTTGAAGATTTTACCGGTCGCGACCAATTGGTCGCCCTCGACCGTGTAGGCCGCCTCCCAGCTACCGAAGATCCGCAAGTAGTGGTAAAAGGCGATGGCGGTGACAAGACCACCGATGGTGAGCGCGGGACGGTAGGCCGGCGCCACCTGCGAACGATTCATCCAGATAAACAGCGTCGCCGCGCCCATCGAGGCCACGGTGAAGGAGAAGAAGTTATAGACCAGGTTGAACTGGCTAACGGTAAGCTCAGTCATGAGACAGGGGAGTTTGTTTTAAGTGGGAATGGAACTGAAGAAGTCCGCAGTCCTATGGACGCCCGCTTTCAGCCCGTCAAACGCGGCCCCTCCGGATTTCAAACGCCATCTTTCGAAGGGCATTCTTTTGCCGGACGATGGAAGACCTGAGCGGTCAGGCAACGAGATGGCCGGCTGGGGTGAAGACTGCAGAAAAGTGAAAAAAAATCCGCCACCAACGCCTCCTGAAGGCGACAAGGGAGTCCAGAGCGACGCCGGGAGGCACGCCAACGGTCTGGTTTTTTGCTCGATTTCAATCCGGCGGTGCTTCCGACTCGGAATTCGTGTCGGTCGATCCCGCAGCTCTGAAACGCCCCCCGCCCACGCATGTCGCTGTCATCATGGACGGCAACGGCCGATGGGCGCAACGCCAAGGTCTGCGCCGAGAGGAAGGCCACCGCGAGGGCGTGCGCAACGTCGAGCGCATCCTGAAGGCTTCACGCGACCTCGAAGTGCGCTACCTCACCCTTTACGCCTTTTCGGTCGAAAACTGGAAGCGACCTCGACTCGAAGTCGAGGCGCTCATGCGCTTGCTGGAATCCTTTCTCAAGGAGCAACGGAGCCAACTGCAGCGCCACGGCATCCGCTTGCGCGTCTTTGGGCGCCTGGAGGAAATGCCCCGCTCCATCCGCAAGCTGCTGCACGAGACGATCGAGGAGACGGCCCACTTCGAGCAGTGGAACCTTTCTCTCTGTTTGAATTACGGTGCGCGCACCGAGATCGTCGATGCGGTGCAGCGCTACACCGCCGCCGTCTTGCGGGGAGACGAACCGGCCGGCCCGCTCGACTATTCGACCCTCGCGCGTTTCCTCTACACCGCTGATGTGCCCGACCCCGACCTGGTCATCCGCACCTCGGGCGAAACCCGGGTGAGCAACTTCCTCCTCCTCCAGTCTGCCTACGCCGAATATTGCTTCATGGAAAAATTCTGGCCAGAGTTCACTCACGCGGATCTGGCCTCCGCCATCGCCGCCTACCGTTGTCGCGAGCGGCGCTTCGGACTCACCGGGGAGCAGATTCGCGAAGCCCGCGAGCCCGTCTCCAAGATTTGATGAAGCAACGTATCCTCAGTTTCGCCCTCCTCTGGGGGCTCATCATCCTCGTGCCCCTGCTCGGGGGAAAGCCGGGGGCTTTGCTTCTCATCACCTTGGCCGCCTTCCTTACCCAACTCGAGATCTACCGTCTGCTCACGCGCATCGGACGACGCGCCTCGGTGCGCCTCGGGCTCACCCTCGGGCTCATCATTTCGTTCGGCGCCTACTTCGGGCCCACTTATGGCGTGGATCTGAGTATGCTCTTCAGTTTCGCCGTCGTCACGACGGTCATTGCTCATCTCTTTCAACCGCTCGAGGAGCGCGTCTTCCAACGCATCGGGGCGACGATCTTCGGACTGGCGCTGGCCCCCTTGCTCTTTGGCTTTTTCACCCGGCTCATCATGCTGGAGGAGGGCATCGCGCTCACCATCTGGGTGATCGGGGTGGCCAAGTTTGCGGACGTGGGAGCCCTCCTTACGGGCAAAGCCTTCGGTCGCACCAAGCTGGCCCCCAACCTCAGCCCCAATAAGACGCGGGAAGGTGCCTTCGGCGGGGTCCTTTGGTCGGTCGCGTTTGGAGCGGGTGGCGTGGCCCTTTTCGGGACACACTTTCCGGCCGCCTTCACTCCCTTGGCGGCCGGCTTGATCGCGATCCCCGTGGCCATCGCCGGGATCTGCGCAGACCTCTTCGAGAGCGCGGTGAAACGCGAGGCCGGCGTGAAGGACTCGGGCAAGCTGATTCCCGGCATCGGCGGAGCTTTCGACCTGACCGACAGCATGCTCCTCGCCGCCCCCGTCGGCTATTTCCTCATTGGGCTGCTCCTGCGCGCTGCTCCCCTTTCCGCATGAAACGGCGCCGCATCGTCCTCCTTGGCGCCACCGGCTCGATCGGGACGAGCACCCTCGAGGTCATCCGCCGCCATCCCGACCGCCTCGAACTGGTGGGCCTCGCCGCCGGCCGGCAGCGAGAGGCGCTCGAAGCGATCGCGACCGAGTTTGGCGTGGGCGAGACGACTCTCTTTGCCGAGGAGGGCAGCGCCGGGCTGGAGCGACTCGCGACCCTCGAGGCCGCCGACCTCGTCCTCGTCGCGACCGTCGGCACCGTCGCCCTCCGCGCCACCCTCGCGGCCATCGCAGCAGGCAAGGACATCGCCCTCGCGAACAAGGAGGTGCTCGTCGTCGGCGGCCATCTCGTGATGGCGGCGGCGGCGCGCGCCGGCGTGCGCGTCCTGCCTGTCGACAGCGAGCACAACGCCATTTTTCAGTGCCTCCAAGCGGATCCTGCGGGGCGCTACCTGCGCCGACTCCTCCTCACCGCCTCGGGCGGCACCTTTCGCGAGACGCCCCTCGCGGAGTTGGCCCGTGTCCGACCAGCGGAAGCGCTTCAGCACCCCAACTGGTCCATGGGCCCCAAAGTCACGGTGGACTCCGCCACGATGGCGAACAAGGGGCTCGAAATGATCGAGGCACGCTGGCTCTTCGACGTGGCCCCGTCCCAGGTCGATGTCGTCGTCCATCCCCAGAGCATCGTCCACAGCATGGTGGAGTTTTCCGACGGCTCGATCCTCGCCCAACTCTCCCCGCCCTCCATGACCTTCGCCATTCAGCATTGCCTCCTGCACCCCGAACGCGCCGAGGGCGGGGTCGTCGAAAGCCTCGATTTCAGCCGGGCGCTCACCCTCGAATTCACCCCACCCGACGAGGCCCGCTTCCCC
>JBKHAU010000332.1:0-3735 GCA_046542725.1 Opitutales bacterium | reverse complement strand
TTCTCGAACTCGGAAGCGGATTCCATCCCGACTTCACTGGCCGGGCCAACCTCCGTCTGAAGGCCGCCCTGCAGGGCCTCTCGCGCGCCGAACTGGACGCGAAGATGGACGACGTTCTGGCCTTCGCCGACATCGGGCCGTTCATCGACGAGCCGGTCTCGACCTACTCCACCGGCATGCGCATGCGGCTCGCCTTCGGGCTCATCACGGCGGTCGCGCCGGACATTCTCATCGTCGACGAGGCGCTCTCCGTGGGGGACACGTTTTTCCAGTCGAAGTGTATTCGCTGGATCGAGCAGTTCATCGCCGAGGGGCGCATTTTCCTCTGTGTCTCCCACGACATCTTTACGGTGCGCAAGCTGTGTGCGCGCGGCCTCGTTCTCGATCAGGGGCGTCTCCTCTGCGACGGGCCCATCAGCGAGGCCGCCAACCTCTATTACAAGGTCAATCGCGGTGGGCAGACGGCCGCGCCGAAGGAGACTCCGCTCGCGCCCGGGACAGGAACCGATGCCGCCGACCCCGCGGGCTGGCAACCGGTCACGATCCGCTCCGAGCACCGCACCGGCGGCCGCCAGATCGAGCTGCTCGGGGTCGACACCCGGCCCGAGCTGGAGCGCAGCTTCGAGGTGGGGGAATGGCTCACCGTGCGCCTGCGAATGCGCGCGCGGGAGGACATCGCGAACTACCACTTCGGCTTCGGCCTGCGCGATAAACGCGGTCTCCTCCTCGGCGGCATGCACACCTTCTACGAAGGCCGCGACGGCGGGTCACTGCGCGCCGGTGAGGTCGTGACGGCCACTTTCGAGCTCTCCCTTGCGGTCCCGCCGGCAGACTATCTCCTCCTTCTCGGGATCGGCGAGACCTTCACCGATGCCGACTGGGTGGACTATGATGTCATCTGGGATGCGGCCCGTATCGCGGTCCACGGCCCTTCACGCTTCTGGGGACTCACCGCATTGCCCCACCGCCACCTGCAGGTCGAGAAGACCGAGCCGGTGAACGCCTGATCTCCCCGCCCTCCCCATGCCGCCCGACGAACCGACCCTCCCGAGCACCGAAGGCGTGGAAGAGCGGGTCGACCCCTTTGCCCGCCTCTCGCCCTACTCCCTCGATCACCTCGCCCGCTACGCCCTCGCCAGCAGCCGGGTGGAGGGCAAGCGGGTCCTCGACGCGGCCAGCGGAACGGGCTTCGGGGCACGCCTCCTCGCCGAGTGCGGGGCCGCCCGCGTCGATGCGGTCGACCTCGAGGAAGCGACCCTCGAGGTCGGGCGCGAGCGCTATCCGCACGCCGCAGTGCATCCGCGGCGGGCGGACCTCGACCAGCCCGGGAGCCTGCCCGAGGGTCCATGGGACCTCGTCTGCTCCTTCGAGACGCTCGAGCACCTGCGTGCGCCCGGGGTCTTTCTGAGCGAGGTGGCGGCGCGCCTCGCGCCCGGGGGACTGGTCTTTCTCTCCGTCCCGGGCGAGGCGGACGCGGCGCAGGACAACGCGTTTCACCTCCAGCACTACACCCGGGAGAGTTTCACCGCCCTCCTGCGGGAACACTTTCGCGAGGTCGTCGTGCTCGAGCAGCGGCTCACCGTGGGGGTGGCCTTTGGCGCGACGGAGGGTGCCACCGAGGTCGGGCCGGCCGAGGAACTGCCTCTCGAAGCAACGCCTCCCCCGGTCGACGGCTACCTTGCGATCGCGGGTGAAACGATCCCGAAGGAGCTCAAGGGCGCTTTTCTCTGGCACGCCCCGGCGGTCTGGGCCCAGCTCGCGGCCGAGCGCCGGCAGCTCTACGCCGAGTGTACCCGTTTTGCCGACGAGCATCGCCGGACCTTTGCCGAACTGGCCGACCTGCGGCAGAAGTTTTCCGCCTGCCTCGCCTGGGGCCAGGCCTACTACAACACCGCAACGGGCGAAAAGGCCGAGGGCGAGGAGCCGATCGAAGCGCTCCGGACGGCGACCTTTGCGGAGGCCGATCGCCTGCGCGCGGCCTTGACCGCGGCCGAGCGCCGGGCAGAGGCCCTCGAGGCCGAACTGGCACAGCTCCGCAGCTTCCGGCCGGGAGGCGAGGCCCACGGGCGGCTGAAGCGCATCGCCGCCTTTTTCCATCGCTGGCGCAAGGGCTCCTGAACGGCGCCGCGAAGGCCCGCAAAAACGGTTGCCAAGCCCCCACCGGGCCACTGAGCCTCCGACCCGCTATGTCTCAAGTCGGCGTCATCATGCGCACCAAGGACCGGCCCCTGCTCCTGCGCCGGGCGCTCGACAGCGTGCTCGGGCAGAGCTTCACGGGCTGGCAGCTCGTGGTCGTGAACGATGGGGGTGATCCCGCCCATGTCGACCGGCTCATCAATGAGCGGCGGCCCGCCTTCCGCGGCCGCGTGCGCGTCATCCACCACGCGACCTCGGTCGGGATGGAGGCCGCCTCGAACCGCGGGCTGGCTGAGCTCTCGACCCGCTGGGCGATGATCCACGACGATGACGACTCGCTCCATCCGGGCTTCATGGAGGCGGCCGTCGCCTACCTCACCGATCCGCCCCACGCTCGCGTCAAAGGGGTCATCACCCACACCGAGCGCGTCTGGGAGGAGCTCACCGCGAGCGGCGCGGAAGAGCGCAAGGTCGAGCCTTACAACACCTGGCTGCAGGACATCAGCCTGCGCCGCATGCTGGTCGAAAACGTCTTTGCCCCGATCGCCTTTGTCTTCGACCGCGAGGCCTGCGAGGAGGTCGGCCGTTTTCGCGAGGACCTCCCCGTGCTGGGTGACTGGGACTTCAACGTGCGCTTTCTCTGCCATTACGAGATCGGCGTCGTTCCGCGCATCCTTGCCCGCTACCACAACCGCCTGCAGCTCTCCCGCTCGGCCTACGACAGCTCCGTCTCGGGCGCCCGCGACAAGCACGCGTGGTTCGACAACTTTCTGCGCAACGAGTGGCTGCGCGCCGACATCGCGGCCGGCCGCACCGGCGTGGGGGTGATCGCCAATGAGGTGCGCATGTTCGGCGACCTTGGTTGGGACCTGCGCGAAGCCCTCAAGTCGAAGACGAAAGCGAAGTGGCGCCTCTTCCGCAAATAGCCGCACCGCGGCTGCCCTGGGAACGCTTCGAGGTGCTCTCCCTCGACGTCTTCGACACCACCCTGGCGCGGCGCTGCGGGAGTCCCACGGTGGTCTTCGACCTCCTCGAGGAGCGCCTCGTGGCGGAGCGGGGCGAGTCCTTTCGCGGCTTCGCCCGCGAGCGGCGGGCGATCGACCCACTCACACGGCGCCATGTGTGGGAAACGCGGCAGGAGGAGGAGGTCACCCTCGCCGACCTCTACGCCCGCCTGGGCGCGCACTGGGGACCCGCCCACGGTGCGGAAGAGGCCCTCGCCGCGCTCGAGATGGCAGCTGAGAAGGAGATGCTCTACGGCATCGCGGCCGCCCGCCAGCTCGTCGCCGAAGCGCGCGCGCGCGGCAAGCGGGTGCTCTTCATCTCGGACATGTATTTGCCGGGCGAGTTTCTTGCGCAACGGCTGCAGGAGGCGGGATTCGACGACTTCGATCACCTCTTCGTGAGTTCGGCCGAGGGCTGCCTGAAGCGCTCGGGCAAGCTCTTCGAGCTCGTCGCCGGGCAGCTCGGACTCGACCCCCGGCGCTGCCTGCACGTGGGAGACGACGCCGAGGCCGACGGGCGCGCGGCGCGGCGGGCAGGCTGGCAAAGCATCGTCACGCCCAAGCCGCTCGATGCCCTCGCCCGCCCCGCGCCGCA
>JBKHAU010000331.1:0-3736 GCA_046542725.1 Opitutales bacterium | reverse complement strand
CGAAACTCCATGACGATGGCACGGGCGACTGGCTGCCCCTCGTCCATGGGCAAGGTCCGCTCACCGCCGAAAACGGATTCGCCGATCAAGGCGAAGTCTTGATCAAGGCCCGTTTGGCAGCTGACGCCCTGGGGGCGACCAAGATGGACCGTCCGGAAGATATCGAGGCCAGTCCCGTGACCGGAAAGGTCTACAGTGTCATGACGAACAACACCGCACGGACACCGGAGCAGATCGATCCCGCCAATCCGCGCCCGCACAACGTATGGGGCCATGTGATCGAACAGACGGAAGCGGATGGGGACAACGCCGCCACGAACTTCACCTGGGAGATTTTCATCCAATGCGGCGACCCCGCTATCCCGGAGCACGAAGCCTACTACGCGGGCTATGACATGGAGCGGGTGAGTCCGATCTCCTCTCCCGATAACCTCGCGTTCGACCGCGAGGGCAATTGCTGGATCGCGACCGACGGACTGCAGAAGGGGCTGGAGGGTAATGATGGACTCTTCGCCGTCCCGGTCGAGGGCCCCGAGCGAGGCTATCTGCGCCAGTTTATGAGCGCTCCTCGCGGCGCGGAAGTCTGCGGGCCTGAGTTCAATCCGGATTTCACCTCTCTCTTCCTCGCGATTCAGCATCCGGGAGAGGGGAGCCGATCGATGGCCCAGGACGACCTCCTGAGCACGTGGCCGGACGGCGGCGTGCCCCGACCCAGCGTCATTGCGATCCGGAGAAGCAGCGGGAACGGTCAGATCGGGAGTTGACCACGCCTGCTCAGACGAGGGGGCCGACGGTCCCCCACAGAGATGGCGCCTCTCGGAAGAAAGGCGCCGCCGAAGCAATTGCGAGGATGATGGAATGACCCCTCCGGCGGCCGCCTTCGTTGGTTGATGCGGCGCGGCGGGCACCCCTTGGCCTGGGTTCACCTCCATGAGTCGGCTCTCCGACCGTGGGACCAGGGAAGGAGAGGTCGTGGGACAGGCCCGGCCGCCGACACGGGGTGCGTTCGTGCCGACTCAAGCCCGCTCGAGGATGACCTCGAGCACCCCGCGCAGGAGCGCCTCGTCGGGGAGTGCATCGATCCACTCGCCTTCGCCGCGGAGACGCTCGCGGTAGCGGCCGGCAAGGGCGCGGTAGATCTCGACGCGGGCCTCGGGGTCGAGGGATTCCCGGCGCATGAGGGCGCGCCAGCCGAGACGCGCCTCGGCTGGATCGACGGAGGCACGAAGGCGCGCAATGATGAGCGGATGCTCCCGCAGGGTGTTGTATTTGCCCTCTTCGAAGCGCAGGACCGGGCTCGGCTCGGGCTTCGGCAGGCGCACCACGACCGTGCCGGCGGCGAGGTCCCCCAGACGCTGAGAGTGCCGCGTGAGCGCGCTCACTGCTCCGCCCACGCAGTAGTAGAGCGGAAGCATGTCGACGAAGCGCAAGAGGTTGCGCAGGAGCACCTGCGGGAAGCCCAGTTGCAGCCCCTCCGCGTCGACGACCCGCAGGCGCAGGATCTTCTTGCCCACGGTTTGGCCACGCCAGCGCCATTCAAAGTAGATCCCATAGCCGATGGAAACGAGGAAGAGGGCAAGGGTGAGCGCGGCCACCCCCCAGTCGAGGGCCATGCCCGGCGCGATGAGGCCGAAGAGCGCGATGATCCAGAAGCCCGCCGAGAGGATCACCATGCTGGCCGAAAGGATGATCACCGCGTCGATGAGCCATGCCAGCATGCGGCTGATCGGCCCGGCCAGCTCAAGGCCGAACTCGATGCCCTCTCCCGTCGCAATGCGTAGGCGGTTGAAACGTTCACGCCCCACCGGCCGACTCCTCTCTCCTCGCGCCCGAGCGCATGCCACCCTTCCACAGGAACACCCCGAGGAGCATGAGCTGACCGGTGCCAAAGGCGATCTTTAGGCTGTAGGGCAACCACGGTTGGTTGTGGAACTGCGAGACAAAGCTCTCGATCAGGCCTGCCCAGACGAGGATCACGGCGACACCGCCGATCAGGGTCGCGACATCCCCGCGCACCGCCCGCATGCGCGCCGCGAGCGGGTCTCGCGTGCCCCGGCCGATGAGGGCCCGGCCGAGGACAAGGCCCGCCTGTCCGGCAATGAGGATGCACGGGATCTCCACGCTCCCATGCGGCAGGAGCCAGCCGGCGAGAAAGACGCTCTCCCCCGCCGCGACAAAGTCCGCCACCACCGCGCCGAGAATCACGCCGTTGTAAAACAGGACAACCCCGGTCCCGAGGCCGAAAGTCAGGCCGAGGGCCATCGCAAAGATCGAGACCTTGGTGTTATGGGTCATGAGCTGGCTGGCAAACACGGCATGGCTCGCCCCCGCCTGGCGTCCGCCGTCCGCCTCCTCCATCGCGACCCGTTCGCTCGGATCGACCAGAAGGTGCGGAAACGGCATGATGACGCCCTTGGCCTGCGCATCATACACGACCGCCCCCGCGCCAAAGGCTCCTCCAAGCAGCGTCAGAACGAACGAAACGAGAAGCAACCCCGCGTGGCGTCGCACCGTCTCCGGAAACGTCCCAAAAAACCACGACAGCGGCCGCAGGCGCACTCCCTGGCGCGACTCGGCATGAAGCTCGCCATAGGCGCGCGCGACGAGGCGCTGGAGATAGCGCACGGTTTCCGGATCCGCCGCGTAGGTCTCGAGTTTGGCAAGGTCGGCCGAGGCCCGTTCAAAGAGATAGACGAGCCGGTTCACGCCCGCGAGGTCGGGCACGCTCTTCGCCGTCGCGACTTCGAGCCGGTCGAGCGCCGCTTCGAGTTCCTCCCAATAGGGACGCTCCGTGCGGACAAACTTGTCGAGGTCGATGATCACAGGGCCTGCCGCTGCTTGACGGTGAGATACTGGTTGAGAAGCGACACGGCGAGATCCGCGTGACGCGGCATGGCAAAGCCAAAGCCGACCTGGCGCAGACTCCCTTCGAGTTCTCGAAGGCGCGCCCAGGCGAGGTGTCCGGCGATCTGGCGGTAGGCCGCCCCGAGCTCCGCCGGGGCACGCTTCTGCTGAAACAACGGCTCGGCCTCGCTCGGTCGCACCGTATTGACCATGCACAGGTGGTGACGAGAGACGAGCGGGGCGTGCTCGAGAAAGCTCTCGGACAGGACCGGATCCCGCAGGTCGGAGAGAAAGAGGAGGAGCGCCCGCCGGCGCAGGCGCAGCCGAAGGGTCGCGAAGAGACTGCTGAAGTCTGGGGTGACCCGTTCCGTGCGAAGATCGAAGAGGGCCTCCTGGACGAGGTTGCGTTGGGCGCGACCGCCTCGTGCGGGCAGCAACAAGTCGAGTCCCCGGGTAAAGGTGGCGACGCCAAAGAGGTCCCCCTGGGCCTCCGCCGCCATCCCCAGCAGGGCCGCCATCGTGACAAAGCTTTCGAGCATCGTGTCGTCCTCCGCGCCCCCTTCAGCGACGCTCACGGAGCGCCCGCTCAGGCGCGAGGCGTCGATCACGAGGTAGAGCTCCTGCGTGCGCTCGACCTGCATTTCGCGCGTGACGGGGAAGCCGCGGCGCGCCGTCGCCTTCCAGCTGATGTCGTCGTAGGTGTCGCCTGGCTGGTATTCGCGCAGCTTCTCGAACTCCCGCCCCTTGCCGATCTGTCGCACGCAGTGCATCCCCGCGAGCCCCCGCCGGAGAAAGAGACTGGCAAATCCCCGCCGCTGCGTCCGGAGATTTGGATACACCCTCACTTCGAGCGTGAGGGGTTCCACGCTTCGCATTGCCCAAAGCCCCCAGG
>JBKHAU010000330.1:0-3777 GCA_046542725.1 Opitutales bacterium | reverse complement strand
AGTCCCAGTTGCCCGCGAGTCGGCCATTCACATAGACGGTGGGGAAGGCCATGACCCCGTCGAAGTCGAAGTAGACCCGCTTGCCCGCGTCGGCCGCTTCGAGCGTAAAGGTTTTTCGATACCAGCCCTCGCCCTTCCAGGGAAGCTTGCCGGTGGAGCCGTCCTCGATCGATTCGTCAAAGGGCCCCTCGATGGCCCAGTCGTGGGGCAGGTCGAGGGTGCGCCAGCCCGAGGCGTCGAAGGCCCTTTCGGTGACGCTGAGGTCGTGGGCGCCGTGCCGGAATTGCCAGTCATGGGTGAAGTGCTGGCGCTCCGTCGCGGCGGCCGCGAGCGTGGCGGCGAGCAGGGTGAGGAGGAGGAAGAGAAGGGTGGATCGTTTCACGGTGAAGGGGATTTGGAGAGGGTTTGACGAAGAAAGGCGTGGTGGGCGGAGGACGTGGCAGGGCCGTCGTAGGGCAGCACGCGCCAGGTCTCGGCAGCGCGCATCGACCCACCGGGCGCGAGGGTGCGATAGGGGGCGTGGACCTCGAGTTCGAGGATGCCGGCAGTTGGATCGTCCGCTTCCCAGTCGAGATAGAGTTCGACCTGACCCTGCTCCGGATGCATCGCCTCCGCCGGCTCGTGGGGGAACTCGATGAGCAAGACCTGTCCCTCGTCGAAGTAGGCCATCCAGCCTGCCGCGGGCTGGAGCGCGACCTTGCCCTTGCGACCGACGAGATCCGGCGGCAGCGGGTGATGCAGGAGCGAGAGCAGGCCCCCTTCGATGCGCGTCTCGAGGTCGGCCCTGGTGGGGTCACCGAAGGCGGTGAAGCGCAGGCCGACGGTATCCGATACGGGCACGTAGACGTGGCCGCCGGGCGCCACCCGGGTGTTGAACCAGAGGTCCCAGGCAACCGGCGCGTCGCTTACGTTCTCCGCCTCGGCCCAGTGGTGGACGGTGTTGGCCGCCTCCCCCTCGCCCAGCACGAAGCCCTTGCGCAGGCGCACGCCGGCCAGCGGGCTCGCGGTGCCCTCGAGGACGAGGTGGCGGGGGGACTCCTCGACAATCGCGGTCGGTGCCTGATTGAGCCAGGGATCGGGTGGCCAGGGGGCGCGGGCTTCGCGACGGGCCGGATGGATGTCCTGGTGCGCCCACCACTCACTCTGGGGGCCGAGCCATACGGTGTGCCCGAAATACGGAATATTGTCCGCAAAGGCGTCGACCCGAGGCTCGGTCTCCGACGCCACCGCCTCGCCGATGCGAAAGAGGTTGGCCCGGCCCTCGAGCGAAAGGTGCAGGCCGCGTCCCCCGAAGCGGGGCGTCACGATTGCTTCCAGCGACCCATTGGCGAGGCGGACGGGCGTTGCGCCGCTCGAAGCGGAAAGGCTGGCGAGAGCAGCGCCGAGAAGAGTCAGAATGCGCACGACGGGGGCCTTCGGGGTGGGAGAGCACGTCACGCCCGCACGCGGAAGCGGGCGCAATGCGGGCGGACGACAGCCTCCAAAAAGTCCTCAAGGCAGTACCTCGTCAATGAGATTTAACGATAAATCACGGCTTTGAAGGAGGCTGCAAACGCGGGACGAGGGCGCTGGGGCGAGAAACGGCGGGCGGCATCTGCAGCCTTCAGGCCGACGGGACGTCGGCTCCCTTGGGCCCACTGCTCGTGGGCCTGGGCAGAACGCAGCGGAGGGAAACGACGTGTCTGCTCGCTCGCCGATGCGCGAGCCGACGGAAATTCACTCCTGACAAAGGCGGATTTCGAGTCAGCCCAAGGCGGTCTCGATGGCGGCGCGCAAGTCGGCAACCTCTTCGGCCGAGAGGGGCTCATCGAGGTCGATGCGAGGGCAACGTTCGAGGACGGCGCGGTCGCGGTCGACGGTGGCACGATTGGCGATGGCATCGATTTCGGTGATCCAGCCGGGGGCGAATGCGAGGTCGCGGCCGGGCAGCCAGTTGCGGGTGTTGAGGACAGCCAGTTCGACGAGCCAGGAATCAGGCGCGAAGACAAAGTCCTCGATATGGCCGAGGGGGCCGTCGCGGGCCTCGAGGTGGTAGCCCTGTAGACGATGGGCCGAGCGCAGGCGGCTTTGGCCGGTGTCCTTTGGCTGCTGGGAAGTGTCGGGAGCGCCGCCATTCTCCTGCGCCCCTTCGTCGAGGTTGCGCTCCGGGCCGAAAGGCGGGGCGGTGACGGCGTTGCCCCAAGGGTTGCCGGCGTCCCAGTAGACGGGCCACCCGTAGTAGGCGGAGAGTTCGGCTTCCACTTCCATCGAGACCGGGGCGTGCTCGGCGATGGGAGGGCTGTCCTTGATCTGTTCGCGCCGCAGGCGGGTGCGGATGAGGCCATCCTCATCGAGCAGGGAGCCGTTGCCCACCGAGGAGGTGGCGACGACGACCTTGCGTCCCGGCAGCCACTTGCGGGTGTCGACGACGAAGTAGCGCACGATCCAGCTCTCTTCGTCGAAGAGGAAGTCGGTACAACGGCCGATCTCGCCGTCCTGAGCGTGCAGGGAGCGCTTTCGGAGATAGCTGGCGGGGTAGAGTTTCATCGTGGGAACGGGGTCAAAGAAGAACGACGGGCCGCCCGCCGGAGAAGGCGGGCAGCTGTCGAAAGGCGGGCAGGGTTCTGCCCTGGGTGGCCTCAGTCGTGGGTATCCTCGAGGGTGAAGCCAACCTTCACGGTCACCTGCCAATGCGAGACCGCGCTGCCGGAGATGTCCCCGCGGATTTCGGAGACTTCAAACCAGCGCAATGAGCTGAGGGTCTTGCCGGCGCGTGCGATGGCGTTGTTCACGGCTTCCTCGACGGAGTTCGGGGAGGTGCCGGTGAGTTCGATTTTCTTATAGATGTGGTCGGTCATAAAATGGGGGAAAAGGATGGGGTCAGGATGGAACGGACGGTCTTATTCGGGGAGCGGGTGGTGGCGTTGGCCTTCGCGGCGCTGTTCGTTTTCAGCGGCCTCGCGGCCGGCTTCGACGGCGCGCTCCGCGGCGGTTTCCTCGTCTTCGGGAGCGATGGTCGGGGCCGGCTCGCCAGGGATTCCGAGGGGCTCGGAAGGGTCGCGGGTGATGGCTGGTGGGGGCGCGTCTTCAGCGTGGCCGAGGGCTTCCTGTTCCTCGATGGCGGCATCGGCGAGGGCGCGGTTCAGCTCTTTCGGCTCCTCTTCCGGAGGGACGTAGGAGTCGTTGGGGTTTTCGGGGGCGTTGCGCTGTTCTTTCTTACTCATGTAATTATAAAACGGAGGGTTGGGCGGGCGTTCAGGCGAGAAGCTCACGGGCGGTGCGGGCAATCGCTTCGGCAGAGAGGTTGAACTCCTTGGCGAGCTGATCGCCCGAGCCGGAATGGGGCACGCGAGCGACGGCGAGGTGCCGCCAGGTGCGGCGGTCAAAAGGCAGGTGGGCGGCGACCGCCTCGCCGAGGCCACCTTCGGCGTAGTGATCTTCCACGACGATGCCACGTCCGACCTCCTGTTGCACCTGGGCGAGCGCCTGAACGTCGATCGGCTTGATCGAGTAAAGGTCGACGACGCGGGCCGCGATATTCTCGGCCGCGAGGGTTTTGGCGGCTTCGAGGGCGGCATGCACGGTCGCGCCCGAGGCGAGGAGGGCGACCTGATCCTCACCGCTGAAGCGGAGAGTGTGGCTCCCCCCGAGGCGAAACTCTGCCTTGGCGTCGTAGAGAGGCGGCAGGCTGGGGCGCACGAGGCGCAGGTAGCCGATGCCTTCGACGCGTCCCATCTGTTCGAGAAGGGCGACGGTGGCGGGTCCATCCGCGGGCTGCAGGACGGTCGAGCCAGGGAG
>JBKHAU010000329.1:0-3780 GCA_046542725.1 Opitutales bacterium | reverse complement strand
CTGCCCGGCTCGGCCCCGCCGATGCTCCCGGGGGAATATCTCTTTCCGGCGCCTCTCCCATCCCCATGCGCAGTCTTTCCCTCGGCCTCCTCGGTCTGTTCACGATTTTGTCCATCGCCGGCTTGCAGAGTGCCCCTCGCAAGACTTCCAGTGAGCACATGGCGAGCGATTCATCCTCCACTTCTTCCATCGTCCTCGGCGGCGGCTGCTTCTGGTGCGTCGAGGCCCTCTACGAGACGCTCGAGGGGGTCACCGCGGCGGTCTCCGGCTACACCGCCGGCCATGTCCCGAACCCCACCTACCAGGCGGTCTGCACCGGTGAGACGGGTCATGCGGAGGTCGTGAAAATCGAATTCGACCCGAGCATCATCTCGCTCGAGGAGATCCTCGACTTCTTTTGGGAGGCACATGACCCGACCACCCTCAACCGCCAAGGAGCGGACGTCGGAACGCAGTACCGCTCTGGCATCTACTACGCGAGCGAAGAGCAGAAGAAGGCGGCGGAAGCCTCCAAGGCGAAAGCCGCAGACAAGTTCGACGACCCCATCGTGACGGAGATCGAGCCGCTGGGAGAGTTCTACGTGGCCGAAGACTACCACCAGGACTACTACGCGAACAACCCAAACGCCGGCTACTGCCGCTATGTCATCGCGCCCAAACTGCGGAAACTGGAAAGCAAAGGTTGAGCGAATTGATGAATGAGAGACAGCGCGGCCCCTGCATTCATCATTCATCACCCTGCATTCATCATTTAAAAATCATCCCCCTTGTGCCCGGGCCGCGATTGGGCATGTTGGAATGCTATGTCTTTTCTTCCCCGTCTCCTTGAGACGATGAAACAGCGGGACTATATCCCGCTTCCCGTTGACCGCCTGGCCGAAGAACTCGAGGTCGACTCGGACGACTTCGAGGACTTCAAGCATGAGGTGCAGCAGCACCTGCGGCAGGGCACCCTCGTCAAGCTGAAGAAGAATCGCCTCTGCCTGCCACGCGATGCCGACCTCGTCACCGGTCGCCTGCGCTTCCGCCAGAGCGGGACCGCCCTGCTTCTGCCGGAGTCTGGTGACCCGACCGCTGGGCGCCAGGAGCCAATCCTCATCCGCGCCGAAGACACCGCCGTCGCGATGCACGGAGACCGCGTTGTCGCACGGATGAACCAAAACCCGTATCAGCGGCGCAAGGACAAGGGCAAGGCGGAGAGTTCCGGAGCCAAACGGGGCGGCGCCCGCAAGGACGAGCCGACGGCGCGCGTCATCCGCATCCTCGAGCGGTCCAACGAGACCCTCACGGGCACGCTGCGGCGCAGCCGCGTGAGCTGGTTCGTCATCCCCGGCGATCCCCGCATCATTCAGGACATCATCGTGCCGGATCCGCGCGAGTCCAAGGTGCGCCCAAAGCCCCAGCCCAACGACAAGGTCGTCGTGCGCCTCGCTCCCTGGGAACAGCGCCACCTCAATCCCGAGGGCGAGATCATCGAGGTGCTCGGCACAACGCACACTCCCGGTGCCGAGTACAAAGCGCTTCTCCACCAGTACAAGCTCGATCCGGATTTTCCCGCTCCGGTCCTCGAGGAAGTGCGCGAGATTCCCGAAAAGGTGCCGGCGAAGGCGCTCAAGGGCCGGGTCGACCTGCGCAAGGTCTTCACTTTCACGATCGATCCACAGGACGCCAAGGACTTCGACGACGCGCTTTCCGCCGAGCTCCTGGAGAACGGCAACTACCGCATCGGCGTGCATATCGCGGATGTGAGCAGCTACGTCCGCCCTGGCACCGAACTGGATCGCGAAGCACACGAGCGGGGCAACTCGACCTACCTCGTCGGCAAGGTCATCCCGATGCTGCCGCACGAGCTGTCGAATGGGATCTGCTCGCTCGTCGAAGACGAGGACCGGCTGACGAAGAGCGTGTTCCTCGAGTTCACTCCGCGGGGGCGGCTCCTCAAGACGGAGTTTGCCAACACCGTCATCCGTTCGGACAAGCGCCTCACTTACGAGCAGGCCTACATGCTCCTGAAGGAGGATGACGTGGAGCAGGCGCGCGCCATGCCGCTGCCACCGAAGCATCAAACCGGCTCCACCGGACGCGCCCTCTCCTCGCTCTCCGACAAGGAGTTGAAGCGCCTCCAGAGCGAGATCCGCCGGCTCTGGGCGGTCGGCTCGATCCTGCGCACCAAGCGCATGAAGGCGAGCAGTCTCGAACTCGACATGCCCGAGACAAAGATCTACGTCGATGCCGAGGGCTGGGCCGACCAGATCGTGAAGATCGAGTATGACGAGAGCCATCAGCTCATCGAGGAGTTCATGCTCGCGGCCAACGAGTCCGTCGCCGATGCGCTCAACAAGCGCCGCGTGCCCGCCATCCACCGCGTCCACGACAAGCCCGACCCGAACAAGCTGGAGGAGCTTTCCGCCTACATGAAGTCGGCCGGCATCGAGTGCGGCGACCTCACGAACAAGAAGCACATGACGCAGCTTCTGCGGGACATCCGTGAACATTCGCAAAGCCACAGCCTGCGCGTGATGGTCCTGCGCAGCCTCAAGCAGGCGCAGTACCGGGCGTCACCAGATGGTCACTACGGCCTCGGCAAGACGCACTACCTGCACTTCACCTCGCCCATTCGCCGCTATGCCGACCTCGTCGTGCATCGTATCTTTGATCGCTATCTCGTGCCCACGGAAAACATGCCCGCAGACGGCGAGCTCGCGACCTACGATGCGCGCAGCCTCGGCCAGATCGCCCAGCATATTTCCATCACCGAGCAGAACAGCACGGACGCGGAGCGCGAATCGGTGAAGCTCAAGCTCCTCGAGTTTTTCGAACGGGAATTGGGGAAGGAGCCCAAGACCCGGTTCCCCGCCGTCATCATGGACATCCGCAACCATGGCATGTTCGTCGAGCTGACGGAATCCATGGCTTACGGGCTGGTCCACATTTCGACCCTCGAAGACGATCTCTACAACCCCGCCGAAGACGGCTCCAAGCTCGTCGGACGCCGCACCAAGCGCACCTTTCACCTCGGCGAAACAATCGAGGTGAGCGTGGCCCGTGTCGACCGCTTCAAACGTCAGATCGACTTTGCCGTCGCCACCGAGGGCAAGCCGAAGAAGGCCGCCCGGGGCAAGGGCAGGGACGACGAGTCCTCCAAGGCGCCGCCCCCAAAAGAGGAAGGTGGCGGAAAGAAGCGTAGCCGTTCGCGCGGGAGAAGGGGCGAAAGGACGGAGCGCGACGGAGCCAAACCAGACGGTTCCCGTGCGCGGTCCAAGAGCGAGCGGCGATCCAAAGGCGAAAGCCAGGCTAAGGCCGAGAGCGTCGAACGCAGCGAGGACAAGCCCTCCGGTTCCGGTCGCAAAGCCAACGCCAAGCCACCGCGCGAGCGCAGCGAACGGCGCAACGAAGGGGAGACCAAGGCATCGCGCAAACAGGCCAAAGCCCAGCCCGTGAGCGAGACCACCGAAAGCGAGAGCAAGGGCCGCCCTTCCCGCCGCGAAGCCAAGGCCAATCCGCCGGGTAAGCGCAGCGCCCAGCGCGCCGAAGGGGAGACAAGCTCTTCCCGCCGCAATTCCAAGGCCAAGCCGCCGGGCGAGCGCACGGGCAAGGGCGAGGGCGAAAACGCCGAGCGCGCCAAGAGTCAGGCAGCCGCGCCCCGTGAGACCGACGAGCCGCCTGCCACCGAGATCACGAGGAAGATCCGCAGCGGCCGGACCTCTCCACGCGGCACGCGTTCCCGTCGCAACCGCGGTCGACCCTGAGCAGTTTCCAGTGAGCCGGCGAGCGCCGACG
>JBKHAU010000328.1:0-3795 GCA_046542725.1 Opitutales bacterium | reverse complement strand
GATGGCGACCGGGGCGGTGACGGCGTCGGGGTAGTCGACGCGGTGGAGGTGGCCGACGGCCGCGTCGACCGCCGCCATGTTGCTGTCCACGACCTTCTGGCCCTTGCGGCTGTAGGTCTTCACGATCGCGGCCTTGATCTTCTCGATCGCCTCGGCCTCGGGAAGGACCCCCGAGATGGCGAAGAAGCAGGTCTGCATGATCGTATTGATGCGCGCGCCGAGGCCCAGTTCGCGGGCCACTGCGTAGGCGTCGATGACGTAGAGCTGCAGGCCCTTCGCGACCATCGCCTCCTGCACGGTGCGCGGGAGATGATCCCAGAGGTGCTCGGGCGAGGAGGTGGAGTTGAGGAGCACGACGGCGCCGGGAGCGGCGAGCTTGAGCACGTCGTAGCGCTCGAGAAAGCTGAACTGGTGCACCCCCACGAACTGCGCGTTCTTCACCAGATAGGGCGCCTCCACCGGCTCCGGCCCGAAGCGCAGGTGCGAGGTCGTCATCGTCCCCGATTTCTTCGAGTCGTAGACGAAATATGCCTGGGCAAACGACTCCGTCTCGCTGCCGATGATCTTGATCGTGTTCTTGTTCGCCCCGACCGTGCCGTCGGAGCCGAGCCCGTAGAAGACCGCGCGGAAAAGGTCCTCCGACTCGAGATCGAAGCGTGCGTCGACATCGAGGCTGAGGTGCGTCAGGTCGTCTTCGATGCCGACGGTGAAGCGGCGCCTGGGCTGGGCCTGGCGCAGCTCATCGTAAACCGCCTTGGCCATCGCCGGATCGAACTCCTTCGAGCCCAGACCATAGCGACCGCCGACGATGCGGGGCACGACGGCATCCGGGAGCAGGCCGGTCTGGCGCGCTTCCTCGATCGCGGCCATCGTCTCGACGAGGAGCGGCTCGCCGAGAGCCCCAGGCTCCTTCGTGCGGTCGAGCACCGCAATCTTGCGCACGCTGTGGGGCAGCGCGGCGGCAAAGTCGGCGAGCGACCAGGGCCGATAGAGGCGCACCTTGAGGACTCCGACCTTGCGGCCCTCATGGGCGTTGAGATGGCGCACCGTGGCCTCGAGCGTCTGGCAGCCCGAGCCCATCGCGATGACGACCTCTTCCGCCTCGGGATCCCCGACGTATTCAAAGAGCTTGTACTCCCGCCCCGTGACCTCGGCAAAGCGCGTCATGAGCGCCTGGATCATCCCCGGCGCTGCGTCGTAGAAGCGGTTGCCCGCCTCGCGTGCCTGGAAGAAGACGTCCGGGTTCTGCGCCGTGCCCCGTTCCGTCGGATTGTCCGGCGTGAGCGCGCGGGAGCGGAAGGCGTCGATGTCCGCCTCGTCGACGAGGCCGAGGAGCTGCTCGTCGGAGAGCGACGTGATCGTGTTGATCTCGTGCGAGGTGCGGAAGCCGTCGAAAAAGTGAAGGAACGGGATGCGCGTCTTGAGCGTCGCGAGGTGCGCAATCGCGGCCATGTCCTGCGCCTCCTGCACGCTGTTCGAAACCAGCATCGCGAAGCCTGTCTGGCGGCAGGCCATGACATCGCTGTGGTCCCCGAAGATGGAGAGGGCATGCGTCGCGAGGGCGCGCGCGGTCACATGCATGACGAAGGGCGAGAGTTCGCCCGCGATCTTATACATGTTGGGAATCATGAGGAGCAGGCCCTGCGACGCCGTGAAGGTCGTCGTGAGGGTGCCCGCCATGAGCATGCCGTGGATCGCGCCCGCCGCGCCTGCTTCGCTCTGCATCTGCGTCACCGACGGCACGGTGCCCCAGAGGTTCGCCTGACCACGGGAGGACCACTCATCACACGACTCCCCCATCGAGGTGGAGGGCGTGATCGGGTAGATGGCGATGGTCTCACTGAGGCGGTAGGCCACCCGCGCCGCCGCTTCGTTCCCGTCGAGGAGGGTAAAGGTGGATTTCTGCATTGAGGTAGGGGAGCTAATGATTAGCCCTTCTAAACGGATTGGGGTTTACAACAACAAAAACTTATAGCGAACCGTGGGCTATTAGCCGCTTTACACCTCCTCGACAGGTTGACTAATCGCCCGCCCCCACCCGTTCATCGGGTCCGGTTGTAGAGGATCTTATCGGCTCATCGGCGTCCCCCTTTGACGAAATTTTAGCGCCGCCCACCCGGACAGGAATCTTCGAACCACGCAGCCCACGAAGGACACGAGCGCCGACGTCCCGGTCGGCCTGGGGACCCAGAATGCCGCCTACAGGTGCGGACGAAGTCCCCTCCACGCCGAGCTTGCCCTCCAAGCGCATGCTCCCAAAGCGCCCACTCCCCTGCATCGGACCGCCCCGAGGGCGCCATGGGTGTTCAGCGCCGATCGTTCGATCCCCTTTGCGCCCTGTCGGGAGAAAAAAAAGGGACCCCGCAACCACGCGGGGTCCCAACACCAACCAGACCAGATCCATCCAGAAGCGTTGCCTTCCTGCTACGCAGGACAAGCTGCACTTATCCTGGAGGATTGACCTATACTGAACCTAACAAAGTGAGTGGTCGCAGGCGGGCGGGGTAAGCGGGGCTAGTTGACCGCACCGTGACTCGGCTTGAATTGCGGAGGCGACTGCAATGAACGCACTACCCAACATCGGATTTCACCCCGCCACTTTAAGGTAAATTACATAATTTTTTCCCGCCGACTGCTGACTTGCACAGGTTGAAACTGGGGAACCGGCCGCAAACCGGCCCGTCGATGGCGGAACGCGCTTTCAGAGTTGACCTCCGAAGAGGCACCACGTTCTGTCACCGCTTCTTTTTGGGATGCACTGCATTCGACGGGGCGTAGCTCAGCCTGGTAGAGCGCTACGTTCGGGACGTAGAGGTCGCAGGTTCAAATCCTGTCGCCCCGACCATTTTTCCCGAGCCTTTCAAGACCACTGCAGGAGCGGTGGTCTTTTGGCATGGGGAGGAGGGCGCGCCCCGCGCTCTCAGTTCGCGTCGCTCGGGGGCGCGCTGTAGAACGGGACGAGAGTCTCGAGGTGCCCTTGAACGATGCGCGCGATGTGCTCGGTGGGAAAGGTGCCCTTGTGCAGCTCGAAGACGGCGACGAGAAGAGCGAGCTCGATGTCGACCTTGCGCGCACTGGTCTGTTTCATCTCGGCGAGCAGTTCGAGCGCCTTGGCTTCGGCCTTCTTGTAGTCTTTGAAGTTCTCTTCGGTCGGTCCGGGCATGGCGTCATCGCTCCGCAAGGGCGCACCGGGGTCAAGCCTCGGGTGGACGAGACGTCTAGAGGATTTCTTCGCGCACCGGGTTGCGCAGGCGCCCGATGCCCTCGATCTCGATCTCGACGGTGTCGCCGGGCTGGAGGTAGCGCGGGGGCGACATGCCAGCCCCGACTCCACTGGGCGTGCCGGTGAGGATGACGGTGCCGGGCAGGAGCGTGGTGCTGCCGCTCAGAAAGACAATGAGGTCGCGCACGCCGGTGATGAGGTCGGCGGTGGTCGACTCCTGGCGCAGTTCGCCGTTGACCCAGCTGCGGATGACGAGCGCATCGGGATCGCCGATCTCATCGGGAGAGACGAGGCAGGGACCCAGCGGGCAGAAGGTGTCGAAGCTCTTGCTGCGGCAAAACTGGCCACCGCCCCACTCCTTTTGCCAGTCGCGCGCGGTGACGTCATTGGCGATCGTGAAGCCGAGGACGTGATGAAGCGCATTCTCGCGCGTCGCGTTGCGACAGGGGCGCCCGATGACAATGGCGAGTTCCGCCTCGTAGTCGACCTTGTCGCTGCGGAGGGCACGCGGCAGGACGATGGGCGCGTCGGGATCCTGCACCGCAGCCGGGTTTTTCATGAAAACGGTGGGG
>JBKHAU010000327.1:0-3802 GCA_046542725.1 Opitutales bacterium | reverse complement strand
CACGGTCGGGAGGTCGTAGGTCTGCCACACTTCGCCGGCGATTTCGCGGGCCGTGCCACTGGCTCCGGCGAGGCGCTCGTACTTGGTGAAGAAGGCCTGGAAGCTGATCTGCGCGATGGTCTCGGCCGGGACGGTAAGGGGCGCCCCTTCCTTGGCCTCGATCATCTGGTGGAGGCCGAGCTTCCAGCTCCGGTTGGGCATCGGTCGGCCCGTCGCCTCGTCGACGATGACGATCTCGCTCGTCCCCGGGTTCTCGAGGTCGGAGGCGCGAATGTATTGTTGCCCGAGGTGGAAAAACTCCCGCGCCTCGAGCCCGAGGGTGACGAACTGCCGCTGCCGCCGCGGGCAGAGCCAGAGCGGATCGGCCGGAAACCGCCCCACCCGCTCGAGAAAGACCTCACCCTCGGGCAGGACCTCGATGCGCCGCTCTCCCCGAAAGACCTTGTAATGATCCTTCGCGTCCATCGCTTCGGCCACTTCCCAGGCGGCAATACAGGCGGCCTTGAGGGCCTCGTCCTCCCGCGGCTGGCTGATGAGGAGGGGCGTGACGGCCTCGTCGATGAGCCCGTTGTCCGCCTCGTCGATGAAGGCGTGGTGCAAGCCGCGCTGCACCGGGACGATGCGTCCATCGGGTGAGCGGGCAAACTGCCGGAGAAACTGCCGGGCGCCGGAGCGGTCCCACTCCCGCAGAACGAGGCGGTCGCGCAGGTAGTCGGCCACGACCTCCTTGGCCGTGGTGTAGACGACATCGCCATCGTAGGCGAGACGCCGCTCAGGCGGGGTGGTCTCGCCGGTGACGGAGGCCACGCTGACGCCGAGCCGCGCATAGAGCGGGCCCATGTTGCGCGCATCGCGGGCGGCGAGGTAGTCGTTGGCAGTGATGAGGTGGACGGGCTTGCGCTGCCAGGCATCGAGCCCCGCCGCGAGGGCGAGGGAGAGGGTCTTGCCTTCGCCCGTGTCGATCTCCGCAAGGTAGCCGGAGAGCAGCGCTTGGACGGCGAGCAGCTGCACCGCGTACGGTCGCAAGCCGACCGTGCGCCAGGCCGTCTCGGCGACGAGGGCGAGCATCTCGGCGCTGGCCAAGCCTTCCGGAAACCCCGCCCGGCCGACGAACGCGGCCTGCTCCGCGAGGCGCGCGTCCAGCGCCTCGTCGCTCAGCGCGGCGGTCAACTCGGCCTGCGCGAGGGCCGTCTCGACGCTCCGCTCCCAGCTCCGGCGGACCGCACCGCGGCGTTTCCAGAGACCGACCAGCCCCTTCGCCTGCCGGTCGAGGCCGCGCGGCGCGGGCACCGCCGGCTTCTGGCGAAAACGCTCCTGCGAGGCACTCGGCGCGGGCAGGCTCACAGGCGGTATTCCTCGAGGAAGAGCTGGCGCAGCGAGCGCCCCCACTGCACGCCCCACGGGGTGGCGGGGAGCGGCAGGCGCGCGACTCCGCGCTGGCCGTGATTGGCGATCTCCTCCGGTGGGAGGACGATCGTGCCGCGGATTTCAAAAAACGGCTCGCGCGTTTGCCCGCCACTCGGGTCGGTCGTCTCGACCGCGACCGAGCCGCCCCCGAGGATGCCGAGCGAGGCCGAAGGCAGCTCCGATTGTTCCCCCGGGATGGCGCGCAGCTCCACGAGGTCGAAGGTCTCGGACTCGCGGCCCGCAAGCTTGAGTTCGCCCCGCGAGAGGTCTTGGGCGAAGAGCGCGTCGACCCGCCGCTGCGAGACGACGGCGGCAAAGGCAAAGGTCTCCTCCCCACGGACGAAGCCCAACGAGGTCCCGCGCGGCACGACGCTGTCGAGATACTCCTGCACCTCCGGCGCGATCCAGCGCCCCGCCACGGGGGCGCGCACGATGAGGTCGTCGACCGCACGACGGAGGTTGCGCTCACGCACCGCGAGGGCCTCGAGATAGGCCCCGAGCCCGGCCAGCTGGGAGCCGTCGCCACTGCGTTCATTGAGCAGGAGGAGATCGGCCCGGCGGCGTTCGAGGGCGACCATCGCGACCTCCTGCTCGAGTTCCGGGCTCGCCAGGCGCAGGAGCGGCTGGCCCGCCGCGACGAATTGCCCGGAAGGGGTGAGGATCTCGACGAGCTGGCCGTTTGTGCCCGCAAAGACCGTGCTGAACGGCACCGAGCGCACGATCCCGCTGGCCCGGTGGTGGTAAGGCATGGGGACGAGAAAGAGAAAGCCGAAGAGCAGCCCGCAAAACGCGGCCGTGATCGCGAGGGCGCGGGGACGACGATTCATGAGGCGTGGACTGTAGAAGAGGTAATGGAGACCCTTGCAGAGCGGGACGACTGCCCAGAGGATGCCAAAGGCGATGGCGAGGAGGACACCGACGATGAGCCAGCGCTGCGAAATGAACAAGAGGATCCCGGCGAGAAGGAAGATGCGGTAAATCCAGCTGCAGACAAAAAAGGCCGCAAAGCCCGCCGCCTCGCGCCGATTTTCCGCCGGAAGCGGTCCCGGGGTGAGGCCGAAGGCATGCTTCTCCAGCCAGTATTTCATCATCTGCTGGGAGCGCTGCTGGAGGTTCGGCACCTCCATCAGGTCGGTCAGGATGTGATAGCCATCGAAGCGCAGGAGCGGGTTGAGGTTGAAGAGGAGGGTCGCGACCGAGGCCGTGATGGCGACGTTGTAAGCCAGCCGGTTGGCGATGCCATCCCCCGTGTTGGCCCAGTAGACGAGGGCGAGGGCGGCGACAAAGAGCTCCGCGATCATGCCCGCCGAGCCGATGAGGACCCGCCGGTACTTCTGTGGCAGGGCGTAGCTCGAGGACGCGTCCATGTAGGGGAGCGGATTGAAGACGAGCAGCATGATGCCCATCTCCGGGACCTCGCGCCCATACCGCCGACAGGCATAGGCGTGGCCAAACTCGTGCAGCGTCTTCGTGAAGATGAGGGCGAGGTAGAGCCACGGCAGGTTGCTCAGCCCGAGCAGACTGCGCGCGCCGTCGGTGAACTCGCCCCAGTTGACGACCAACTGCTGGATCCCCCAGCCCATCGCGGCCAGCCAGACGAGCAGCCCGAGGGGCGAGAAACACCACGCGAAGAGATGCACCGTGCGCCGCAGAAAGGGGTCGGGGTTGAAGAGCGGAATCTTGAGAAAGAGGAAACTGGCCCACTTCTGCTTCACCTCCTTGGCCTTCTCCTTCTTGCGCGCGCGGAAGATCTCCTCGACGTCCGAGATGCGGTCGCTCAGCAGCAGACCCGACCGGTAGAGCTGCGAGAGCAACTGCACCACCTCGCCCTGCCCCGGGGCGCTGCGCGGGTTGTCCGCGAGGGAACGTTTCCATGCCGCCTCGACCGTCGGCATGCGGTTCAGATGACAGATGAAGTCATACGCCTCCGGCCGCACACGGAAGAAGCGGTGCCCCATGCGATCCCCCACGACATACCAGTCCCGGCCCCGGTAGCGCTGCCGGATCAGCTCGATGCCCGGCGCCAGCCGCACCCGCACACCCCGCACACGGTGCCACGATTCATCGAAGATGCGGTTGGGTTCAGACATGGTAAGGGATCAGCGGTCTGTCTTGTGCGCGCCGAATTTCAACCACTGATGGACACTGATATACACTGATCCTTTCATCTGATAACTCTCCTCCATTCCAGCCTGGCTTGTTTGAAGTTCAGAATGTAACCGAGCCTGAGACCGGTGATCTTCAGGTAGTTCATCATCTGGCCGATTTCCCGCTCGGTGATCGTTTCGATCACCTTCGTGTCCACGACAATCTTTTCAAACGCGATCAGATCAGGGATGTAGTCCCCGACTTTTTCGCCCTTGTAGAGAATATCGAATCGCTGCTGCTGGAGATG
>JBKHAU010000326.1:0-3808 GCA_046542725.1 Opitutales bacterium | reverse complement strand
CCTCGGCGGACGATCTCCTCGGGGCGGGCGCGGCGGCGCACCTCGTCCTGCGAGGGGCCTTCAACTGGAACTCGACGAGCGTGCGGGCGTGGTATGCGTCGCTCGTGCAGGGTTTCGGGGAGGAGGCACCGTGGCGCTACACCGGCCCGGCCGGGCAGGGTCGGGAGGTCGTGGCCGGGGCGGCATTGTTTCGCCATCCGGTGGGGGCGACGCACCGTCAGGAGCCGCTCGACGATGCGGCCATGGCGGCCCATGCGCCCGGCTCGGAGGCCGCGCGTTTTGCGGCCTTCCGGCAGGGGGTGCGCCTCCTCCGGCGGGGCGAGGGTGCGATCGAGGAGAGGGCGGCCGAGCGGGAGACGGACCGGCTCCACGCGCTGGCCGCGGCGATCGTGGAAGGTCTGCAGGCGCGCGGACGGCCGTTTTCCTCCCTGAGCGAGTTTCTCAACAGTGGCCTGCTGCAGGACGCGATCGCGGCCTCCGGGATCAACGAGCACTTTCCGACCTACGCCAACGGACACCTTCTGCAGAGCGACCTCGTGGCCGCGCTCGGGCTCGCGCCGGCGGTGCGCTCGGACACCTTTGTCATCCGTGCGATGGGCGAGGTAGTGAACCCCGCAACGGGTGAGGCCGGGGGGCGCGCCTGGGGCGAGGCCGTGGTGCAGCGTACCCTGAAGGGGCTCGAGGGCGAGGCACCAGGCGAGGTCGGCACGGGCCCGCGACGTTTTGAACTGATCGCTTTCCGATGGTTGGACCCTTCCAGAGATCTGTAGCCTGGCTCGCGCTTGGCCTCGCCGTGGTGGGCGACGCGGGGGCGCAGCGGCCTGCCGAGGCGCTGCCCCAGCGCTCGCTTGCGCTCCGCTTCTACACGCACGGAACCAGCAGCTTGCGGGATCTGTATATCTTTACGCAGAAAGGGGAGCGACAGCCCCTGCGCCTCATTCCGGGAAGCATGACCGGGCGCTACGTCTACCGCGGGCCGGGCCGTGTGCAGCTCTATCGCGAGGAGCGGGGTTCAGACGGCGAGCTCTATGATGTGCCCATGGCGGCGGTGGAGGTGCCGGCCGGAATGGACGAAGTGCTCGTCCTTGTCGTGAACCAGGGGACGGACCGGGGCCCGCTGCATCTCTTTGCAACGGATGACGGCGCGGCTGCGTTGCCGCTCAATCACCTTGCCTTTCTCAACCTCACCGGCGCGCCTCTCGAAGGACTGGTCGGCGAACAGCCCGTGCGGCTCGGGCCCGGGCGTTCCGCCGCCCTGCCGATGGAGTCGTATTTTGGCCAGCCCTCCGTCCTCCTCGGGTTGGCGGTGCGTCACGAGGGTGAGGCCCGTATCGTGCTCGAGAGCCGGGAGCGCTACTACCCGGGGCGGCGCACGCTCATCGTCCTCCTCCCTCCCAGTGAGGCGGGCAGTCTCCAGATCGTCGCTTTTCGCCTTCAGGAGCTGGCCCCGAAGGTGGAGGCGACGGAGGAGCGGCGCGAATGACAGGGAGGAATCCTTCCTTCGACGTGACACCGACGCTCCTGTCGATGAAAGAGGCGGCGCGCGTCCTCAGTCGTCGCCGCTGAGCGACGCTTCGGCCCACTTGAGATAGGCGGCGCTGACGTCGCCCGCGGGCCAGGCGATCCACTCGGGAGTATCGTAGGGATGCTCCTCGTGGATGAAGCGCTTGAGGGCGGGGAGGCGGGCGGCCGTCGTCTTGAAGGTGAGGCGGACTTCGGGCTCGAGGGTGACGCTGCCTTCCCATTGGAAGACGGAGGCGATGGGGTCCTCGAGGTGAACGCAGGCGGCGAGACTCTGCTCGACGGCCTGGCGGGCGAGGGCTTCGGCATCCTCGCGCAGTTCGACGGTGGTTTGAGCGATCCAGAGCTGGGCCATGGGAGGGAGAAAAAAGGGTGCGGACGGTCGGCGTTGAGAGGACTGCGCAGCTAGTTGCCTGCCTGTTCTACGGTCTCGACGCGGCCGTCGCGAAAGACGACCGTGCCGACACGCTTGGTCCAGCCGCCCACTGTGGTGCCGACGCTCGTGCCGACGCCGATGTTGCCGCTGCCACCGCCCACGCCGATGCCGATACTGAAGGCCGGCGTACGCTTCTCATAGATCCACTTCTCCGTCTCGGCCTCGGCCGAGAGGGTGGAGGACTGGTGATCGGGCTCGCCCCAGGCCATGCGTACCTGCGCCGGTGTGAAGCCGGGCTCGATGCGGCCCGCCTCCACCGCCTCCTGCACCTCGGCCGGCCAGCGCTCGAAGGCGGCGCGATCGCCTTCGATCCGGCTCTCCACAGAGTTCGACTGGCAGCCCGTGAAAAGCAGGCAACTGAGTGCAAGAAAGACTGCGGCGAGCGAGCGGATCATGGCAGAAAGCTGCGCGTTTTTGGGGTGCTTGGCAAGTGGCGGCTCAGCGGCCCATCCAGCCTCCGTCGACGAGCAGGATCTCGCCCTGCACATAGCGCGCGGCGTCGGAGGCGAGAAAGACGGCCGGCCCCTTGAAGTCGGCGGGCTCGCCCCAGCGTCCCGCCGGGATGCGGGCGAGGATCTGCTCACTGCGGACGGAATCGGCGCGAAGCGCGGCGGTGTTGTCGGTCGCGATGTAGCCGGGGGCGATCGCGTTCACGTTCACGCCCTTGCCCGCCCACTCGTTCGCGAGGGCCTTGGTGAGCTGGCCGATGGCGCCCTTGCTCGCAGCGTAGCCGGGCACCGTGATGCCGCCCTGGAAGGTGAGCAACGAGGCGGTGAAGATGATCTTGCCCGAGCCGCGTTCGCACATCGCGCGCCCCACCTCGCGGCTGAGCAGAAACTGCGCGTTCAGGTTCACCTCGAGGACATGGAACCAGTCCTCGTCAGGGTGCTCGGCCGCAGGAGCGCGACGGATCGTGCCGGCGTTGTTGACGAGGATGTCGGGCGTGCCGTGCGCGGAAAGGAGTTCGGCTGCAAAGGCCTTGACCTTCTCGCGGGAGGAAAAGTCGCACTGGTGGGCGGTGAAGCGGCGCCCGAGCGCGGTGACGGCCTGCTCGATGGCGCTGCCCGAGGGGGCGAGCGAGGCGCTCACGCCGATGATGTCGGCGCCGGCCTCAGCCAGGCCCTCGGCCATGGCGAAGCCGATGCCGCGGTTGCAGCCGGTGACGACGGCGGTCTTGCCCGAAAGGTCGAAAAGGGAGGAAGTGCTCATGGTGGGACCTGCTTAGCGGAGGGTGGTGATGGGGGCGCCGTCCATGTCGGCGAAGGCCTGGTTTTCGCCGCCCATGGCCCACACAAACTTGTAGGGCTGCGTGCCGGCGCCGCAATGGACGCTCCAGGCCGGGGAGAGAATGGTCTGAAGATTGTGCACCCAGAGGGGGCGGGTCTCCTGCGGTTCGCCCATGAGATGGAGGACGGCGTGTTCCGCCGGCACATCGAAATAGGTATAGACCTCGGAGCGGCGCAGGTGGGTGTGGGGTGGCATGGTGTTCCACACGCTGCCCTCGCCGATGACCGTGTAACCCATCACGAGCTGGCAGCTCTCGATGCCGCCGTCATAGATATATTGATACAATGTGCGCTCGTTGGCATCGGCCTTGGAGCCGAGGTGGAGGACATTGGCCTCCGCGGGCCCGGCCTTGCGCGTGGGATAGCCATGGTGGGCGGGATAGCTCACGAGGTAGAAGACGGGAGCGGCGTCGCCCACCGCACGAAAGGCGAGTTCGCCCGCGCCGCGGCCGGCGTAGAGGATCTCGAGGTGCTCGAGGCGGTGCGTCTCGTCGCCCACCGTGACCTCTCCGGTTCCGCCGAGGTTGAGGATGCCGAGTTCGCGCCGCTCGAGGAACGAGTCGGT
>JBKHAU010000325.1:0-3808 GCA_046542725.1 Opitutales bacterium | reverse complement strand
GCAAGACGCTCGCCGCCGAGGTCCTCGCCCGTGAACTCCGGCTCGATCTCTACCGCATCGACCTCAGTCAGGTCGTCAGCAAATACATCGGCGAGACGGAAAAGAACCTCGCCCGCGTCTTCGATGCCGCCGAGGCGGGCGGTGCGGTCCTCCTCTTCGACGAGGCCGACGCGCTGTTCGGCAAGCGCAGCGAGGTGAAGGACAGCCACGATCGCTACGCCAACATCGAGGTCAGCTACCTCCTCCAGCGGATGGAGAACTACCGCGGGCTCGCCCTCCTCACGACCAACCGGCGGGAAGCCCTCGACCAGGCCTTCGTCCGAAGACTGCGTTTCATCGTCCCCTTCCCCTTTCCCGACGCCGGCACTCGGGCCGAGATCTGGCAGCGCATCTTTCCCGCCGCCACCCCGATCGAGGCGCTCGACTTCGTCCGCCTCGCCCGTCTCGACGCACCCGGCGGCGTCATCCGCAACATCGCCCTCACCGCCGCCTTCCTCGCCGCCGACGCGGGCGAGCCGGTGCGCATGTGCCATCTGCGCGAGGCCGCCCAGATGGAGTTTGCCAAGCTCGACAAGTCGCTCCCCGCGGCGGCCACGGAGGACTGGCAATGAACCACGACCCGCGCCCGCCCCACATCGACCTCCAGATCGACGAGCTCGTCCTCCGCGGCGTCCCCAAGCGCCAGCGCGAGGCGGTGACCGAGGCCTTTCGCGCGACCCTCGCGGAGGAACTGGGGCGCCTTCCGTCCGGGACTTTTCCCTCCGACCACCAGCAGCCGCGGCTGCGTCCCGCTCCGGTCCGGCTGCTGCGCGGCACCCCGCCGGGCGAAGTCGGGGCGGCCCTCGCACGTTCACTCCTCGAAGGCCTCCAGCGATGAGCGGTGCCTTCCAGCCTTCCGCCCGGCCGCCCAAGGCCCCGGGCAACGCCACTCTCGCGCCGGTCGGCTTCCAACCCCGGCGCGCGGTTCCGCCCACTACCGCCCCTCTGGCTACCCCCCGCTCGCTTCTCACCGTCAATTGCCCGGGCGACGCCTTTGAGCAGGAGGCCGACCGCGCGGCCGACGCCGTCCTCGCCGGGGGGACGTTGCCTGTCCTTCACCCCGGCGCCACGCCCAACATCCAGCGCGAGGAACGGACCGGGCCGCCCAATCCCAAGGAGGAGAAGACCGAAGAGGAGAAATACAAAGAGGCGCTGAAGAAGACGGGCGAGGCTTTCCTCAAGACGGAGACCGGCAAGCGCCTGAAGAAACAGGCGGAGGAACTCGGGAAGGACTTTGTCGCCACGACCGAGGGCAAGGTCATCACAGGCGTGGCCGTGTCCGGGCTGCTCGCGGGGCTCATCGCGGCAAACGAGTCGCTGCCGATCCAGCCGCCCGCCATCCCGCTCGACTTCATCCACCCGGGGCTCAAGGGGAACATCCTTTACGAAGGCTCGATGCGCGAGCCGACGAAGGCCGGCCTCAAGCTCACCTTTGGCAGCGGCCTGGCCGTGACGGGTGCCTACACCGGCTCCGCCGCGACCGACACCGCCCCACGCGGCCACGGCGGCAGCCTCGGCCTCGAGATCCCCCTCGGCCGCCCGCGCGACAGCAGCTCCGCGCAGCCCAGCGAAGCCGAGCGCCAGCGCGCCGAAAACGCCCGCCGGGCGCGTGAGCTGGAGGCCTTTCGCCGTTCCATGATGACGGAGGAGGAGCGCGCCGCCGAGGACCGCATCTTCCGCAACGCGCTCAACCGCATGCGCGGCGGCGACCCGCTCAATCCCCTCCATTTCGACTCCTCCCGCTACACCGCGCCCGGTCTCGGCGAGCAGTCCGACTACCAGCTGCGCCTGCCGCAGCTCGGCTTTCGCGAGCCCTCCCTCTCGCTTCTTCCAGAAAATCCCTTTGGCGACCTCAGCCTGCGCCCGCCGCTGAGGCCCCCGCCCTTTTTCTCCGGACAAGGGAGCGAACTCCCGTCGCCCGAACGGCGCGAGGAGGAGGACACGCCCGTGCAGCGCAAGGCGCGTAGTGACGTGAACGATACACCGCGGTCAGGCCTGCGCGCGCCCCCCGCGTCGACCGGCACGCCCCTTGACGCGAGCACGCGGCACCACATGGAGACGCGCTTCGGAGTCGACTTCAGTGCGGTGCGGATCCACGCCGACGATGGCGCCGCGCAGGCCGCCGAGCGCCTCCACGCCCACGCCTTCACCCAGGGCGGGCACATCTATTTCGGCGCGGGACGCTTCGATCCCCGCAGCCTCGAGGGCACCCGCCTCCTCGCCCACGAACTCGCCCATGTCGTGCAGCAGGGAGCGGCAGGGCCCGTCGGCTCGACCGTCACCCTCGAGCGCGAGGCCCGTCTCGCCACGCGCGATGTCCTTCGCGGCCGCCGGCCCCGGCTGCGCCACCGCCACGATGGACGCGAGCCGTTCCGCTACGATCCGGGGGAGACGCCCGATGCACCGGCGGCCGAGGCCGACGCGTTTGAGCCCGACTACCTCTCCGGCGGCGGGCGCTACGAGATGCTGCGCGAGGGCCGGGCACTCGCCGCGCAGCGTGGGATCAATCTCACGCGGCTCGCCCGCACCGTCGTCGTGACGCAACGGGCCCGGGTCTTTGACGGAAGCGGCAACCTCCTCGGAACCTACGACCTGCGGTCTGGCGTGCGCTTCTCCTCCGGCGTGCTGCTCGTGGCGCCAGACGGCACCTTTCAGATCGGTACCGTCGGGGGTCGGAACCGCTACCGCCGCATCACGGGGGGTGATCTCGAGGCCGTTGAAGATGTGGATTACACCGACCGCGGCTATGTCGCGCTCGAGAGCCTGCTCAACATCCCAGCCGCAGAGCGCGGGCGGGTCTGGACACCGGGGACCAAGCTGCTCTTGGTCGCGGGCAGACCCGGTTCGGGCGGAAGCGGGCGCGGAGGCGGTGGCGCCGAGGGCGAAGCCGGCAGTGGGGGCCAAGGCGGTTTCGGCACGGAGTTTTCGATCGAGGACGCCGACGGGCGGACCTACCAATACCCGCCCTCACCGCCGAGATCCGGGGCCTCGACCAGCAACCCGTCGGGGGAACCGGCATCTACGGAATGCACCTGCGCTATGCGGAGGCAGCCCGCGACCTTCTCGGGCAGGTCGCCTGGGGCGTGCTTCCGACCTACTACCGCTGGGAACTTTGGGACATCTCCCAGGCGGCCGACGCCGCTGCCCGGGAGCAGCAGGTTCGTCGCGGAGGCATCGCCGCGGGCGAGGACAGTGGCCGCCGCGTGGGCTCCCTGGAAGGAGCCGCCCAAGCCTTCGAGCGCTCCGCTGACGACCTCGAAGCGCGCCCCGCCCAGATCGAGCGAGACCGCGATGAAGCCCTCCGCGAAGGCAGGTGGGCGGACGTGGTGGCCAATGAACTCAATGAAGCCCTGCTCCCCCTCGAAGTCGTCACGCGCTACGGGGGCAATCTCGTCTCGGCCTTTTCCGGAGTTTTTTCCGACCATCGGGAACGCGAGATCCCGTGGGACCGCGAGGGCACCTTTGTCGTGCGCTGCATTGCGGTGATCGACCCCGCGGCCGATCCCGACGAGCCTATGCGAGCACCGAGCGTGGCGACAAAGGTCGTGCGGGTGCGGCCCATTGAGGCGATCTCGCGCGAAGAACTCGACCGTGCCGCGGCCGACGTGGCTGAACTCGAGCTCCAGCTCACCCTTCTGCGTCAGCTGCCGGAGGACGACCCGGCGCGCGCCGCGATTCCCCAGCTCGAGCAGCAGCTCGAGGGGCGCCGCCTCGCCGCGTCGGGGCGCACCCTCGACTTGATCCAGTACCAGCTCGACAAGGCCCGCCG
>JBKHAU010000324.1:0-3809 GCA_046542725.1 Opitutales bacterium | reverse complement strand
CGGTCGGGCGGAGGGGGCGCTGGAGGCGATCTTCGGGGCGCTCCTGAACGGCGCGGGGAACGGCGTGGCCGGCGGTCTCGGAGAGGCGCTCGAGCTCGGCCGCGGCGTCCTTGAATTTTCGGTAGGCGAGGAGTTGGCGCACGAGTTCCCAGCGTGGATCGAGGTTGGCCTCCTCCCCCTCGTCACCCTCGTCCTCGACTGGCTGCCGGTCCTTCGGGAGGAGGAGCCGGCTCTTGATCTGCATGAGGGTCGCGGCCATGACGAAGAATTCGCCTGCCACCTCGGGTTGTTGTGCCTCCAATCCGCGCAGGACGGTGAGATATTGCTTCAGGACGGTCTCGATGGGGATGTCGTAGATATCGATCTCGTGCCGCCGGATGAGGAAGAGGAGGAGGTCGAGCGGGCCCTCGAAGGAGGGGAGGCGGACGGCATAGTCCTGGTGCTTGAGGAGGCCTTCGTTGCTTGCGCTCATCGTCGTGGGGGAAGGGCTCAGTATTCGAGGAGGCGCACCCCGAAGCGCACGGTGAAGTCGTCCTCGCGTTGCGCGCCGTCGCGAAAGATGACGCCGGCTTCCAGCTCCCAGCTGCGCCCGACGCGGTAACGCATGCCGTAGAGCTGTTGGGTGAATCGATCGCGTTCGGCGTCATAGCGCCAGGCGCCGATCAAGGTGGCGCGGGGATTGAGGCGGTAGGCGCCCTCGAGGCGATGCTGGAAATAGGCTGTGTTGGCCTTCTCCCCGTCCCAATCTGGATCCGCTTCGAGGGCGCTGAAATCGGCGTCATCGAAATAGTCGATGCCGTAGGTCAGCTCCCAGCTGTCGGCGCTGCGAAAAGTTGCGCGAAGGCGCAACTCCTCGAGGCGGTTGTCGGCGTGGTCGACCTGTTGCTCGAAGCGCAGGCGGAGCCAGCGGGCCGGATGACTGACGATCTCGAGGTAGCTGCGCCCTTCCATCGTAAAGTCCTCGTCGGCGAAGGACTGGTCGTAGAAGAGGTTGAGGTTGAGGAGCTGGCGCATCTCGCCGTCGATCCCCGTGCCGGTGAGGAGAGTGTTGCGCACGCCGAGGCGTAGAAAGTTTTCGCGCTCGCCGACATCGAAATAATCGCGCCGGGTCAGGAGACTGGTATCCGGCCGGGTGGCATCGAAAAGGGGGAAGAGAGGGCTCAGGTCGTCGCTGTTCCGGGCGAAGAAACGACGGTATTGCAGGACGGGTTCGACGAGGTGACGGAGACCGTCGATGCGCCAGGCCTGGTTGCGCACGGCAAAGTCGGCGTGGCCCGCGAACTGCAGGTCGAAGCCTGCCCCGACGATGCGGCGCAGTCCCTCGTCGCCCCCCTGCCAGTGGGTCAGCTTGGCCTCCGCGACGGGGACAAAGGTCACCCCGCGGGCCAGGTCGAGGGGCGCGCGGAGTCCGTAGCGCGCCTCGAAGAGGTCGAGCCACCCTTCCCCGAAGTCGTCGCCGAGGTCCCAGTTGAGCCGTTCGCCCGCGCGCCAGACGGTGTTGGCGATGGCTTCGCGGAAGGCGCGCACGCTCGCCGGGTCGGTTGCCTCGACCAGTGGACGGTCTCCCCAGAGGCGCACCCGGCGATAGGTGGCCTCGAAGGAGTGCAGCAGGGAGGATTCGCCCATTGGCCGCAGAGGCGCCTGCAGCGAGATCTCGGGCACGCGCTCGATATTGCGGAAAAAAGTATGCGGGTTGCGCTCGAGAAAGACGGACAGAAAGACGTCGTCGCCAAGCAGTTGCGTGACTTCGAGAAAGGAGGCGGGCTGCGGGCGGGACTCGTAGCGATCGGGACGGAAGTCGCGTTCGATCTCGGAATCGCTCAATGCGGAGGAGCGGAGGACCACTTCTAAGTCATCCTGCACGTGGCGCAGGGAGAGGTCGGCGAAATAGCGCTGCCGGTCGATGGGTTCGCCCTGCACGTCGCGTCCGGGGTCGCCTTGGTCGGCGATCCAGCCGGTGGAGAGGCGAAAGCGGGTGCCGTCGAGGAGGTCGCCCTCGCTGTAGCGCAGGGAGGGACCGAGGAGCACGCCGCGCTGAGCGTAGAGGTCGAGGTTGCCCCCGAGGAGCCACCCTTCGCCGCGCGGGGCGAGGATCTCGGTGCGGGCGTAGGCGCCGAGATTGCCGCGATAGCCGAGGTTGCCTTCCACGACGAGGGGCGGGGTCTCCAGATCGCGATCGAAGGAGGGAAGGGGAAGCCGGCCCACGAAGGGCAATTGCAGGCCGACGCCAGTGCCTCGCAAGCGGTCGTTGGGGTCGAGGCGGGCTTCCTCGAAACTGAGCGCCGGGGAGGCCGGGTCGGGCTCGAGATAGTAGAGGTTGACCTCTTGCAGGGAGAGGTCCTCGAGGGTGCCTTCGAAGGCCTGCCCGCGCGCAAAGATCGGCGGCAGCCCGGCACGGAAAGGACCCGAGGTGAAGGCGCCGGAGTCGATATTGTAGGTCACCCGCTCCGAGACGAGGCGCATGCCGGGCTGCGTCACCCGCACATTGCCCGTGGCTGTGATGGTGCGGGAATCCTGGTTGAAGCGGATCTCTTCGGCCTCGACGACAAGGTCCTCGTTTTCGAAACGTGCGTTGCCGAGGGCGACAAGCTCACCGGAGTTGAGGTCGGCGGAGATGGGCTGGTCGGCACTGAGCTGCGGCTCCTGCGCACCGGCCACAGCGGCGAGCAGAAGAAGGAGGCAGAGCGCAAGCCGGAGCGGGCTGAACGGACGCAAGGGCATGAAAAGGGCGCAGTCTTGCGCGGCCACTCGAGGGGACAACATCATTCTCGGGGCGCTGGTATGCGTCGTGTCGGCGGTGAACGCGATGCGCGGGGCCTCGCCGGGGGCTTCCATCTTGCCGGGGGGAGGGTGTTCCCTCCACCATGCGACTCAGCTGCCGGCCGCGAGTACGTCGGCGTAGATCGCCGCGTTTCGGGCGGCTGTCGTGGCGAAGGAGAACTCGCGCTCCGCCAGCTCCCGGCCGCGCTGCCCGAGACGGGCCCGCAGGGCTGCGTCGGCAAGCAGGCGGTGGAGGGCGCGGCCGAGCTGCACCGGGTCGCCGGAGGGCACGAGCAGACCGTTTTCCCCCGGTAGGACGATCTCGGGGATGCCGCCTGCCCGCGTCGCCACGATCGGCACGGCACAAGCACTGGCCTGCAGGAGCGAGACCCCGAGACCTTCGGTGTGGGCCGGATGAGCGAGCAGGTCGAGCTCGGGCAGGAGGTCCGGCAGGTCGTCCCGGAAACCGGGAAAGCGAAAGGCCGGAGCCATGCCGAGGGCGCGGGTCTCGGCCTCGATCTTCTCGCGCAGGGCGCCCTCGCCGAAGAGCAGGAAGACCACCGTGGGATGCTGCTCGATCAACTCCCGGGCGGCGGCGAGGAGATCGGCGTGGCCTTTGCGCGGGATGAACTGGGCCACCATGCCGACGGTCAGGGCGCCCGCCGGCAGGTGAAAGGCGCGCTCCAGCCTGCCCTCGCGTGGACGTGGACGGAACTGCTCTGTGTCGACCCCGCTGCGCACGAGGCAGACGCGCTCCGGGGCCACGCCCATCGCGCGCACCGCCGCGCAGATTTTCTCGGAAATCCCGATGATGCGGCCCGCCCGCCGCAGCTTCAGGCGAAAGCCCCAGCCAGGTTCCCGGCTGTCGACCCGGCGGCTCACGACAAAGGGTGTGCCCGTCGCCCGCGCCGCCATCGGCCCCCAGAGATCCGCCCCGCGGCGGCTGTGGAGGTGCAGGATATCCGGCCGCTCGGCGCGCAGGAGCCGCTTGAGCGCACCGCGCGCGCGGGCATCGCTCTCTCCGGCGACCGGGATGGGATACACCGAGC
>JBKHAU010000323.1:0-3827 GCA_046542725.1 Opitutales bacterium | reverse complement strand
CCGCGCCTGCCTGCCCTTCATGCCGGGCATCGCCCTCGAGCTGGGTCCGCTCGATACCGCACCCTACCGCGGGATGGTCGAAGCCGGTGCGGAAGGCCTCATCTGCTATCAGGAGAGCTACGACGAGGCGACCTACCTCGATCTCCACCCGGCCGGCCCGAAAAAGCGCTTCGCTTGGCGGATGGACACCCCGGAACGGGCCTACGCGGCGGGCTTTCGCCGGCTCGGAATCGGGCCGCTCTTCGGACTCCACGACTGGCGCTTCGAGGCGCTTGCGACGGCCGCCCATGCCCGCCATCTGCTGCGCCATTGCTGGAAGGCTTCGCTCTCCCTCAGCCTGCCGCGCATGCGTCCGGCGGCAGGCGGCTGGTCCCCGCCGGCCGGCCACCACATGCCCGACCGCGATCTCGTGCAGGCAATCTGCGCGTTCCGCCTGCTCCTCCCCATGGCGCAGATCGTCGTCTCGACGCGGGAGCACCCCACCCTGCGCAACGGTCTCGTGCGCCTCGGCACGACGACGATGAGCGCGGGCAGCTCGACCGAGCCCGGCGGCTACGCCACCTACGACGAAGCGACCTGGACCCAGACGAAGGCCCACCAGGAGGGCGAACAGTTCCACATCGCCGACGAGCGCTCTCCGCGCGTCGTCGCCGAGATGATCCGCGCCCAGGGCTACGAGGCCGTCTGGAAGGACTTCGACGCGAGCCTGGTCGGGGCCGCGCATCCATAGAATTTCATGCACATCACCGCCAACAGTGAAACATTCGAACTCGCCCCGGGCACGACGTTGCCGGCCTTTCTCGAGGCGCGCTCGCTCGCCGTCGAACGGGTCGTGGTGGAGCGCAATGGCGAGCCCCTGACGCAAAAGGAAGCCCGCGCCACCGTTCTCGAAGACGGCGACCGGCTGGAGATCGTGCGCATCGTCGCGGGCGGATAACACGATGTTGCGGATCACCGACCTCAATCCTCTCGGCGGCATCGGCGCCAACTGCCTCCTCCTCGAACTGGGGCCCTTCCGCATCGTCGTCGATGCCGGGATCAATCCCAAGGAACTGGGCACCGCGGCGATGCCGGCCTTCGCCCTCCTGCGCGACAAGCCGGTCGACTTCGTCATCCTCACGCACTGCCACCTCGACCACCTCGGGAGCATTCCCGTCCTCTTGCGCGAGCATCCCCAGGCCCTCCTCCTCCTGAGCAAGCCGTCCGAATCGCTCGCGCCGCGCATGCTGCGCAACTCCTACAACGTCATGATGCGGCAGCGCGACGAGGAAGGCGTGCCCGAATACCCGCTTTACTCCCGCCGCGAAGTGACCCAGATGCGGCACCGCACCTTCGCCCTCGCCTACGGGCAGCCCCGCTTCTTCGGCGGGCATCACGGGGAACGACTCGCCATCACCCTGCATCCCGCGGGACATGTGCCCGGGGCCGCCGGGGTGACCTTGGACTACGGGCACCGGCGCCTCTTCCTCAGCGGCGACGTGCTCTTCCACGACCAGCACATCCTGCGCGGAGCCCGCTTTCCCCGCGACCCGGTCGATACGCTGGTCCTCGAGACGACGCGCGGTGCGACCCAGCGGGCCCCGGGCTCCAGTCGCGCGAGCGAGATCGAGCGCCTCCTCGAGACCGTGCGTGGCACCCTCCGGGGCGGAGGCTCGGTCCTCATCCCCGCCTTTGCCTTCGGGCGCATGCAGGAGATTCTCACGATCCTCCATGAGGCCCTCGTCGAGCGCCGTGAGCTCCCCATCGTCCCGATCTTCGCGAGCGGACTCGGCCTCGATCTCTGCAACTATTTCGACGAGATCTCCCGCCAGTCCAAGGAGGTGCGCTTTTCCCGTCGCATCCTCGACGCCCTGCCGGTCCTCAAGGTTCCGGATAATCTCAAGCCCGGGCGCGCCCCGAAAAAGCCCGCCATCTACGTCCTCTCGAGCGGCATGATCGTGCCCAACACGGCGAGCTACATCGCCGCCGCCGCCCTCCTCGACGACCCACGAAGTACCCTTTGCTTCGTCGGCTACTGCGACCCGGCCTCACCGGGCGGGGAGATCATCGCCGCCGAGGAGGACGGCGAACTCGTCTTCGACGCCCTCGATTTCAAGGCCTGGGCCAAGGCCCGCATCGAGCAGTTCGACCTCAGCTCACACGCCGATCGGGAGGAACTGCTCGAGTTTGCCCTCAGTCTGCGCCCTCGCCGCGTCGTCCTGACCCACGGCGATCCGCCTGCCCGTGCCTGGTTTCAGACCCAGCTCAAGGCAGCCGACCCGAAAATCGACGTGATCGACCCGGCGCCCTTGCGCACGCTCAGCCTCGACTGAAAGCAGTGGCGATGCCGTCTCTGCCTTGTCACCGCCGGCGGCGCAGGCAGAGCAGTCCGGCAAAGCCCGCCCCGAGCGTGAGGAGAAGGCTCGACGGCTCCGGGATGACCGCGGAGGGGGGGGTCGCGAGGGGAACCGGACCCGTGCCCGGGGAGCCGACCTCAACGTTTCCCAGACCGCCGGCGAAGGCTCCCGCCACTCCCACCTCGCTCTTGGCCCAGTTTGTGGGGTCAAGCGGATCCGCCGTGTAATCGGTGAGATAGATCGAGTAGCCGTCGGTCGCGAGATCGGGATAGTCGAAGGAAAGCAGGGCGTTCGCATGCACTTCGTGATCGCCGTCGTAGTCCGCGAAAGTGCTCCACAGGCTGATCTGTTCGCCCCCGTTGTTGAGCCCAATACGAGACCACTCGGAAATGCCAAGAAGGCTGAAGCCGCCTCCCCACGCGCTTTGGAAGAGAGAGCGCTTGTCCGCCGCATCATCGTCGAAAAGGACGACAAAGGCACCGGGTCCGAGCGCAAAGACCGGCAACCCGGCGGTGAGGGCGCTGCCATTGTCATCGTCAAAGACGTAGCCCCCGAGTTCGATCGGGGCGCTCCCCGCGTTGTAGAGTTCGATCCATTCCCACTGGAACTCGCTGTTCGCCGGATCATACATGATCTCGGTGAAGATGAGCGAGCCATGCACGGAGGGGGAGACCGCCAAGCCGAAGAGGCCGAGGAGAGCAGACGAGGAGAGATATTTCATGGGAAGAACGGGTGAGATGGAGAACGAGAATGAGAATATTTGCGCAGCAAAACGTCGTTAAGATGCGCCGAAAACGCGAGCAGGGACTATTCCTAACGCCACATAGAGAGCAACTATTTTCTTTGCGGGCACAATTATCCATCGGCCGTGACCCGTGCGGGACGGGCCGCGCACGGGCTCAGCCGCTGATCTACGCCTGTATCTCCACGACCGAGTGCCAGAATTCCCTGTCGGAGCGAAGCCCCCCTGCGGCGCACTCCGCCGGAGGGATGTGGGCGACGCCGAGGTCTACCCAAGGGTGGGCTTCCATCCTTTGCGACGGCGCTTCGATTCGACAAGCGTACCTCCTCCGACAACCCTTTTGTGTCCTATCCATCCGCCAAGGATGGCCCGGGGACGTCCCCGGCCCTCAGCGCCGCGCTCGCACGGTTTACCCGCTCAACCCTGACCGACCCATGACCACCGATGCCGAAAGGCCCTTTGCCCTCGAACACCCCTATGCCCTCGAAGAAGAGGACATCTTCCAGCAGCTGGAAACGAGCAGCGACGGCCTCAAGACCGCTGAAGCGGCCGAACGCCTCGACACCATTGGCCCCAACCGCCTCCCATCGCCGGAGAAGGAAGGGCTGCTCAAGCGCTTCTTCAAACACTTCACCGACCTCCTCATTGTCATTCTCCTTGTCGCGGCGGGAGTCACCGCCCTGCTCGGTCACTGGATCGACACCGGCGTCATCCTCGCGGTCGTCGTGATCAACGCCATCATCGGCTTT
>JBKHAU010000322.1:0-3828 GCA_046542725.1 Opitutales bacterium | reverse complement strand
CTTTCCGCCCCAAGCGCGGCCTTCAGCCAGCTCGAGTTTCCTGCCGCCAGCCCCCTCACGACGCTCCAGCAGCGGGTCGGCCTGACTGATATCGAGCTCACTTATTCGCGTCCGAGCATGAAGGAGCGCGAAGTCTTTGGAGAGTTGGTGCCCTATGGCGAGGTCTGGCGCACAGGAGCCAATGCGCCGACGAAGATGACCTTTTCGACACCCGTCGTTCTCGAAGGGACCGAAGTGCCGGCGGGGACCTATGCGCTCTTTACGATTCCGGGTGAGCACGAGTGGACCATTATCCTCTCCGGGCAGACCGATCTCTGGGGGGCGATGGGGTACGACCCTGCGCAGGATGTCGCGCGCTTCGAGGTGCCCGTGCTGGTCCTCGAGCAGCCGGTCGAGACATTCACGATCGGCTTCGACGCCCTTCGCGACGAATCGGCCCTGCTGTATCTCGACTGGGCCACGACGCGCGCCGCGATCGACCTCGAGGTGGAGTATGTGGATGATCTCGCAAAGGACATCGCGGAATTCATGGCGAGCGAGGCGGAGCGCAAACCTTACCTGCAGGCGGCGCGTTTCTACATGGACCATGGTTTCGACACGGAAAAAGCCCTCGATTGGGTGCAGAGCGCACTCGAGCAGAATCCCAACGCCTACTGGGCGCGCTACCTCGAGGCGCAGGTCCTGGCCAAGCTCGGGCGCACCTCCGAAGCGCTCGAGGCCGCCCGCGCCTCGATGGCGGGAGCCGCGGAGCAGGGGAATCCGGACTACGTGAAGCTCAACGAAGATCTCATCGCGTCACTCGAATAGCGCGGCGACTCGGCCGAGCGGCGAGGGCAGAGTCGAGGACCTGGGCGACGGTGTCGAGTGTGTCGCTCGAAGATGTGCTCCTGCCCGCCCGCTGCGCCGATTTCATGTCTGGCTCGGATCGTGGCGACGGCGATCCTCGCTCAGACTCTCTTCTCCAAGCCGAGCGTGGCCGCGGTGACCGTTCTCGAACGGCGATGCGGGGGCTGCTCGGACGCTCGGGGAGGCTGAGGGGGAACCCCCTGGATTGAGCAGGAAAGGCCTGAGCGCCGCTCCAAAGGTCCGTCAGGGGGCGGTTTCGGGTGAAGCGGAGCGGACTCGCCGCCGATAGAAATCCCTGAAGATGCAAGCAGACTCGAAGGGAACCTCTCACCGGTGCCTCGCTCGTGTGCTCCTCGTCGCCGGTCTCGGCGTGTGGGGCGCGGCGATGGCAGTCGCCCAGCCTCGTTTTGACGACATCCAATCGATCGTTGTCTTTGGAGACAGCTTTTCCGACGCCGGCCGGCAGAATGGAACGGTCAACACCAGTCCTCCGGAGGTCCTCTGGGTGGATTATCTGGCGGACCGGCTCGGGGTGAATCGGGCGCAGCCCTATGACTCCACGAGCCAGCCGACGGGCCTCAATTTCGCTCATATGGGCGCGACCGCGGCGTCGGTGGGACGACCCTTTCCCTCTGGAGGAGAGCAGGTCGACAGCTATCTCGACACCGTGCTTGGAGGAGGGACGATCCCGGACGATGCGCTCCTCGTTGTCTGGCTCGGCATGACAGACCTTTTCGACGCGCAGGCGATCACGCCGAGTGAAGCTGCCCAAGCCGTGCGCGTGGTCCTGAATAGCCTTGTTGCGGCCGGGGGGCGGCAGTTTCTTCTCCCCGATGCTTTGCCGCTCGGTCTCATGCCCGAGTATGCTGACGCGGCCGCCGCCGCCAGCGCCCGCGCGGCCGAGTTCAATACGCTTCTCGCCGGCCATCTTGGCGACCTGCGCGAATCTCATCCGGAGGTGGTCTTCCGCGGTTTGGACACCGGCGCCCTCTTTCAGGACATGGTGAATGAGCCGGACGCCTACGGGCTCAGCGATGTGACCCGTTCCGCCTTTTTCCAGGCTGGCAGTGATCCGGCGGAATACCTTTGGTGGGACCTCATTCACCCGACCTCGGTGGCGCACGAAGCGCTGGCCGATTTTACCCTGGTGACCGCTTTCAACCTCCCGCCGGTGGCCAATGCCGGGGCGAACGTGACGGTCAGTGACGACGACGATTCGGGCAGCGAGACGGTCACCCTCGATGGGAGCGGCAGCAGCGACGAGCGAGCCCTCGTGAGCTACGTCTGGTCGGAGAACGGTGTGCCGATCGCCACCGGCCCGACGCCCACCTACAGCTTCGAGGTCGGGGTGCATCGTCTTACCCTCACCGTGATGGACGACCAAGGGGTGACCGGAAGCGACGAGGTCGACATTACGGTGCAGCCTTTCAACGCGGCCCCGGTCGCCTATGCGGGATCCGATCGTACAGTCGTTGCCAGTGACAACTCCGAGCTTGTGAGTGTCACCCTCGATGGCTCCGCCAGTTCGGACAACGAGGGCATCACCGCCTACTCGTGGACTGTCGGAGAAGTGGAAATCGCCACCGGGGTGACGCCTACGGTCGATTTGGCGGTTGGCACGCACACGGTGCGGCTGACGGTCTGGGATGCGCAGGCGCTCGAGGCCTTTGACGAGGTCACGGTGGTGGTGGAAGCCTACAACGCTCCGCCGGCGGCGGTCGCGGGGCCGGATCTCGCGGTGCAGGATGCCGATGGCTCCGGCTCCGAGATGATCACCCTCGATGGCTCTGCGAGCAGCGACGATGGGACCATCGAGAGCTATGTCTGGACGCGAGCCGGACAGGTCTTGGCGACCGGCGTCAATCCGGCGGTGAACCTGAATGTCGGCGAGCACACTTTGCTCCTCCGGGTCACCGACGACCGCGGGGCGACCGCGAGTGACGAGCTTGTCGTCGTGGTGGATCCACGCAACGGGGCCCCCACCGCGGTGGCGGGAGTCGACCTGCGAGTGGTCGACCGCGATTTTTCCGGCACGGAGCTGGTCTCGCTCGATGGTTCGGCGAGCTCCGACGATGTCGGCATCCAAAGCTACCGGTGGAGCCTTGGCGGCACCGTCATCGCAGAGGGCGCGCGGGCCAATGTGAGCCTTGCCCCGGGCAGGCATCATCTTTCCCTGACGGTATCCGATGAGGGCGGACTGACCTCGACCGATGAGATCGTGGTGGCGGTGCAGAGTCCCGGCGACCCAGTTGCGGGCGACGTGGCGATGCGCCTCCTTTCCGCCCCGGGTACGGCCCAGCCATGGAGCCTGCACCTCGAGGGGCCGCCGATGGGGATGGTGGTGCTCGAGGCCTCTTCGGACCTCGTGAACTGGACCCACCTGCAGACTCTTCTCGACTTCGATGGCGAGGAGGTCCTCCCGATCACGCCGGACAACAACGGGCTCCGCTTCTTCCGCCTGCGGTAGGAGGCGGAGCGGTCCGCTACTCGCCGGCCGACGGTTGGGGCGCGTAGACGTCGAGGGCGCCGACGTCCTTCTCGAAGAGGGTCGCGGGATCGGCATGGAAGGCGCGGAAGCTCTCCTTGGCCGCTTCGGGAGAGGCCGCGTGCGGCACGTAGGGTCCCGACCAAGAGGCGTTGATCCAGGTCAGGATCCAGGCGATGTGGAGGCCGCGGGGATGCGACTTGAGCTCGGGCAGGACGGTGGCGCTCCACCAGTCCGGGGCTTCGTCTTCAAAGGAGACGCCCCCGGCGCTATAGCCGGTTTCGGTGAAGGCCGCGACCTTGCCGCGCGCGCGGGCAAAGTCGATCACCTCGACGAGTGCTTCGACACCGCGGCCCTCGCGTTCTTCACTTCCAAACCAGTAGATGTCGCGTCCGATCATGTCGACGTAGTCATCACCGGGATAATCTTCAAGCTGCTCGCGCCGGGCATCGGCATCATCCCGGGGAAGTCGCCCTCCGGGAGGGTCACGTTGAAGG
>JBKHAU010000321.1:0-3854 GCA_046542725.1 Opitutales bacterium | reverse complement strand
ATGAAGAGCTTGGGCGCGCCGAAATTGACCAACAGGGCGAAGCGTTTGCGACTGCTGCGAAGGTAGCCGAGCACTTGTGCGACATGGTCGTCGGTGATGTGACGAACCGCCTTCAGTTCGACAATGAGGTCATCGGCGACGAGGAGGTCTGCGAAGTAGTCCCCGAGAAGCGTACCGTCCTCATCAAGCACTGGGAGTGGTGCCTGCTGCTGCACTTGCACTCCCAGTTTTCGGAGGCGGTGGGCAAGGCCGTTTTCGTAGACCTTTTCGAGATGACCATGGCGCAGGAAACGATGGAGCGCGAAGGCATTTTCCCGGACATGGTCACACAGAATGTCGATCTCGGTCTTGTTCATCATCTCTCTTCTTGTGCTCTTTGGCGCCTCTTCGTGGCTATTCCGCTCCCTCGTTCCACGTTTCACTTACCTCGCCGCATTTGAGCATCATGGCGCCGAAGTAGGGATTGCGGAGTTGGTCGTCGGCCTGGATCCAGTCGGCCCCGCGGTCGGGATACACCATCGGGCAGTGCATGCGATAAAGGGTGCGGTCGAAGGCGTCGGGATGGGCGTCGACGGTCTCGATCAGCGCATGCGAGAGGGTTTCGAAATGCGGACGGCGGAGCGCGTCGAGGTCTTCGCCGGCGAGCATCTGGTGGACGAGGTCGGGCAGCGGGCCGTGGTGGCCGGTGATCGCCATCATGTCCTGCAGGGCGGTCCTCGCGGCGTCGAGCGCATCGCTCGCGAGGGCGTCCTGAAGCTCCAAATACGCAGGAAGAATCGCCTCGGCGGTCTCGAGCGGGATTTCCAGTTCGGGAGTGGCGGGGGCATCCTCCCCCTCGGATGCGCTCATCATGCTTGGCTTGGCCTGGATCTGGAGCGCGCTGTCGATCTTGAAGGCGCCATGGGTGACCACGGCGTCGCCCGCCTCGAGACCTTCGAGGACGACGAAATGGTTGCCCGCCCGGGGCCCGAGCACGATTTCACGGCCTTCGTAGGTCGGCCGTTCGGTGTCGGGCAGTTCGACGTAAACGACGGCGCGCTGACCGGTGCGGAGGACGGCGGAGGAGGGCACGACGAGGGGCGCCTCGGCGGCCGGGTCGCTCGTCCCGACGAGACCGAGTTCCTCCGCGGGGACGAGGGGCATGCCGCAGACGTCGCATGCGCCCGGGCCCTCCTTGACGATCTCCGGGTGCATTGGGCTGATCCATTTTCCGGCCAGCTCCGGGGCGACGACCTCGCCGCCGGCGGCGAGCTGGGCCTTCACGCTGGCGCGGGCAAACATGCCGGGGCGCAGTTGCAGGTCGGTGTTGGGCACATTGACCCGCACGCCAAGGGTGCGGGTGCGGCGATCCAGCGCCGGCTCGAGAAAGGCGACCTGTCCGGTGAAGGTTTTCCCCGGAAAGGCCTCCACGCCGAACTCGACCGCCTGCCCATAGCGCAGGAAGGGCAGGTCCGACTCGTAGGCCTGGAGGTGCAGCCAGAGTTCGCTCAGGTCGGCGATGCGAAAGAGGGGCTCACCGGTCTGGACGTAGTCGCCTTCCTGGACGTATGCCTCGAGCACGACCCCACCGAGGGGGGCGCGCAACTCCACGCGGTCGGAAGCGGTTCCTCGCTCGAGAATGGCGTCGATCTGCTCGGGTGGCAGGTCCCAGAGGCGCAGCTTCTCACGCGCGGCGGCGGTGATGGCGCCGTCGGGATCGCGCTGATGGGCCGAGATCAGCTCCCGCTGAGCCGAGAGGAGTTCGGGGCTGTAGACCACCGCGAGGTGCTGACCGCGCTCCACGCGGATGCCGGTGTAGTTGACAAAGAGCTCCTCGAGGCGGGCGGGAAAACGAGCCGAAAGAGTGCGGCGGCGGGTCTCGTCGACGGCCAGATCGCCGACCATGCGCACGGTCGTTTCCGGGTAGCGACGCTCGATCGTCGTCGTCTGAATCTCGGCAAGGGCCTTGGCGGACTCACTCATCGACATTGCGCGTGGCCCCAGGTCGTCGCCCCCGTCATCCTCGAGAGGAATGAGATCCATTCCGCAGATGGGGCAGTCGCCGGGATCGGGCTGCAGGATTTGCGGGTGCATCGAGCAGGTCCAGGTCTCGTCGGCCGAGGGAGGCGGGGCGGAGGCCGTCGAGTCGACGGGTGCGCTGCCCTCCGCCGCGTCGGGGGCCAACCAGCGACCAGCGAGAAAGGCGAGGACGACGAGGCCGAGGGCCGCGAGAGCGTATTTGGTTTTCGATGACATGGAAGGAAAGGTCAGCGTTGGGGTTGGTCGGCGTTGCGGGGTGCGGCCCGCGAACGGTCTCGATCGTCCATCGAATCTCGTCTCTCGTCTTCCATTCCTCCGATGAGGGCGCGCAGGGCGACCCGGGCCTGCCAGGTGTCGGCGGCCGCCCGCCAGTAAAGCGTCTCGAGTTCGAGGAGGGAACGCTCGCTGTCGATCACCTCGAGGATGCCCGCGCGCCCCGCCTGATAGCTTGTCTGGCTGTTTTCGAGGGCTTGTCGGGCGAGGGGGAGGAGATCGTCGCCGTAAAGCGCGAGGCGGCGCTCGGCGTCGCGTTGACGGGAGAGGAGGGTGGAGAGTTCGGCTTCGAGTGCGTTGCGGCGCTGGGCGAGAGTGGCCTCGGCGGCGCGCTGCGAAGCGAGCGCTTCGGCGCGGGCGGCGTCGACGCGTCCCCGCCAAAGCGGCAGGTTGACGGAGACCGTGAGGCCCCAAGGGTCCTGCCCGGCGTCGGGTGTGGTGGGGACAAGGGGCTCCCCGAGGCGGATGTAGTTCAGCCCGACGGAGAGATCGGGAAACCCACCGAGGCGTGCCAGCTCGCGGCGGGCCGCGCGACTTGCCACGCCCCGCCCGAGGGCGGCGAGCTCCGGGTTGTGCCGGTGGAGGGCGCGGGTGAGCTCGCCGAGGGAGGGGGCGGGTGCAGGGGAGGGGAGCGGCCACTCGGGCCATGGCAGGAGCTTCGCGGAAGACTGGTCGAGAAGGGCGGCGAGGCGGGCGCTCTGCGCATGACGTTGTTCCTCGAGACTCCTCAGGCGGTCCTGGACCTTGCCCATTTCGACCCGCAGCCGCAGAAGCGGGTTGAGGTCGCTTCCTCCCCGGACGCGTTCCTCGACGACCGGCGCGAGTTCCTCGAGGAGCTGCAGGCCCTCATCGGTCAGCTCCTTCGCCCGGGCAGTGTAGCCATACTCGTAAAAAGCTTCGGCGACCTCCCGCGCGAGGGAGAGCTGACGCGCCCGGTAGTCGAACCAAAGCGCTTCGGCTTCCGCCGTGGCGGCTTCCGCGCGCGCTTCCCGCGTGCCAAACCAGGGCAGCTTCTGGGCGAGCATGACGACCTGCTCCTGAGGACCGGTGCGGGTCTGGACCGACTCGACAAAGTGCGTCACCTGGAGGGTCGGGTCGGGCAGGCTGCGGGCTTGGGGAACGCGGGCAAGGGCGGCCTCGTAGCGCTGGCGAAAGGCTTCGAGAGCGGGGTTCGCATCCTGGGCGCGCTGCAGATAGTCCGCCAGTGTCTGGCTGCTGGCGGAGGGCGCGGGCGACACGGCGGGCGGGGTGGCGAGCAGTGGGGCTACGAGGACGCACGCCGCCATCCGGAGGACGAAACGAGCGGCACGGGGACGCCGGTGGGTTGCGATCATGGCTTTGAGGAAAAAGGAGAATACGACGTGACGATACGAGGGATGGAACGATCCCGCGAACGTGACGCGCGGGCAGTTCCGATGGCGGGGTCGGAGGTCCCCGCGCGAAGGTGCTCTCCTCTCTGACCGCGTTGTGCCGGACAGAAGAGAAGAAGCGTCGTATGATCCTCAAAGGAGGAAGCGGCAGAGGTGCGCGCAGGCGCAAGTCAGGTCAGGCGGGGCCCGCTC
>JBKHAU010000320.1:0-3858 GCA_046542725.1 Opitutales bacterium | reverse complement strand
CTTGCCGTTGGGCATGCCGGTGACCTCGTATTCCTGGTCGCGCTTCTGGTCGAGTGGCCAGCCGGCGCGGCGCAGGTCGACATCGATCAGGTAGCGGCGGGTCTCGGCCTCGGAGTAGTCGTGCGGGTCCTCCTTTTCCGCGGTGGCCTCGCGGATGGCGGCCAGCTCCGCCTGCGCCTGCTTCAGCTGCGCGTCGACGGCATCGAGTTCCTGCTGCTGCTTGAGGGCCGCTTTGTTGCGCGCCTCCAGCTCGGCCTCGAGTTCGGCCAGGCGCTCGCGCGGCACAGGGGCGGGCGCTGGGGCAGCGCCGAGGGAGGGCGCGGGCTGCGTCCACTCGATCCGGCCAATCGCGGCCGGTCCGCCCGGCGTATAGGTCCGCGCCAGCCAGTAGAGCAGGTGGTGCAGCTCCTTGAGGCACTGCAGGGCGTCATACTGCCGGATGGGGTGCGTGCTGTGCGCGGCGAGATTGCCCGCCTTTTGCACCGCCTTTGCCTTCTGAAAGATCGGCTCCGAGAGCAGATTGCGGAAGGTCGGCTCATGGAGGAGCGCCCCGAGGTTCTGGTCATAGGGCATCTCCAGCCGCCGCTCGTGCCGGTAGAGCCAGTGCACCATCGCCTCGAGGGCAAACCGCGCCTGAAAGCAGGCCGAGCGCGGATCGCCGTAGAGGTGTCGCTCCGCGTGCTGGGCCGCTTCGGCGATGGGGCGAAAGGCCTCGGGCAGGAAGTCGAAGTTCGACATCAAGCCTCTTTGTGGTGAGCGAAACCCCTTACGTAAACGGTTTTCTATCTATCACCAAACGTTCCCCTCGTGGCGTGCGGCAGGCAGACATCCGCTCAGCGCTGCGCCCTTGGAGGCAACTCCCAGTCGAGGCTTGTTGCGACGTGCTCGGCAAACTGGGGAACACTCTTTCGCAACACCAGGAGCCGCTCGAGTGGCTCCTGACCGCACTTGCTTGCGATCGCGTAGATCTTCGAGAGGACCACATCGGGCCGCATGTCGTAGAGCGTGACGAGGTAGTCCTGCGGATGCACGGCCTCGACGTCCCACTCGCGGAGGCCGTCGGCGGGGAAGTCCTTGAGATTGAAGGTGACGATCAGGCGGGCCTCCCCACGGATCGCGGCGGCCAAGACGTGCTGGTCATCCGGATCCACTTCTAGCAGAGGCATCAGCTTCTCGTGCCCCGTCACGATCGCCTCGGGAAAGGCGCGCCGCACCTTCGCTTGCCAGTAGTCGGCGAGATCCTCGGGCCAGCGCCGTGGCAGCTTCTCGAGGTGAGTATGACGCACCTCGTCGAGGATCTGCTCGGAGAAGATCGGGGAGTAGAGGCGTGGGCGCTCGGCGAGGCGGAAGAGGAGGTCGGCCACGCTCTGGTTTGCCAGCACGCAGGCGTCGAGACACACCCTGTAGTCCGCCGAGATCATGCGTCGCCGGTATAGTCCGAGTCGTATAACCCCGCGTCGATGATCTTCTGGTTCAGGCGATCGAGGGCCTCGCGTCGCTCGGCGTCGCGCAGCCTTTCGTAGGCGAGCAGATCTTTCAGGTAGATGCGGCGATGACTGCCCACCGTATGAAACGGAATCTTCTGCTCTTGGAGGAGTTTGACGAGATGCGGGCGGGAGACTCCCAGCGCATTGGCCGCGGCCTGGGTGGTCAGCTCCTCGTCCTTGGCGAGCACGACGACGGACTGCCCTTTGCGCATCTTGCGCACGGCGTCGGTCAGGATGTGAAAGACGGGCTCGGGCAACTCGACGTGTGCCCCCTCGCGCCCGAGAAGCACGGGGGGCTCTTCGCCGTTGATCACGTCATAGAGCTTTTCCAACAGCGCACGGTCATGTTCAGAGAGCGACGAATCGAGGATCGGGGGGTTCATGGGACAATCAGTAAACGAAATAAACGAAACGGCAAACAAGCCCAAAGATCGACCGCCCGGCTCCCGCCTTGAGCCGCTTCATCTGGCAAAAACCCCCTCAGTTCGCGTTCAGGCCGGTCGCGCGGGAGCCGTGTTTGGCCTTTTCGAGGGCTTCGAGGCGGATGACTTCGCGGGCGGAGAGGGCGCGGGAGACGGTGCGGATGATGGACCAGCGAAAGTGCGCGGGGTCGCGCGAGCGGAGGAGCTGGTTGTTTCCGTGGCCGGTCTGGGCGTAGGTCTGCCAGCGCCCCCAGAGGCCCGCCTCGCCGTAGGCCGAGCCGATGTAGATCTCGCCCGTGGAGGTGTCGACGATGCGGTAGATCCCGGCGTTGGAGGCGAGCGCGGCCTTCCAGTCTAGGTGCGCGCGGGGGTGTGCGAAGATGTGCTTCAGCTCCGCCCACGAGAGCAGGACGTGCTCGAAGCCGGGGAAAACAGTGGAGGCCCCTTCCGGCCGCAGCTCGTGCACGGGGATGTCCTTGCGCTGATACCAGCCCCGGGTCGACCGCCACTGGCCGACGAGACGACCGCGCAGCGGGCGAAACCGCGCGTCCTCCTCCAGCGCATACCAGATGCGCCCGTCCGGACCGGTGCTGGAGGCACGCACGAACTCCGGAGCCTGCGCGAGGTCGCCCGCCGTGAGGGGGCGGCGGGGTCCCACCCGAAAGATCCCGTAAAACTCCGCCAGGTTCTGCGGCCGGGCGAGCAGGGAGACAATCGCCTCACAGCCGTCGAAGGGGCGCACGGCGTCCTTCTGCTCGGCCTGAAAGAACTCCAGCTCGCCCGCCGCCACGATCGCGTCGAGCGGCTTGAGCGGGTGGTCGACGTGCTTCACCAGCTTGATCCGCCCGACTGGCACCTCGAGACCAGCGGCGGCAAGGAACTGCAGGAGGGTCACCATGGCGGCAGGTCTACGGTCATCGGCATGCCGCTACAGCTCCCCGCGAAAGGCGCGCTGCTGGAGGGAGGCGAAGAGGGTGTCGAGCTCCGCGAGGTGCGCCCGCATCCGCGCCTTCTGCCGCTCCACCGAGGCCACGATCTCCGCAAACTGGCGCTGGAGGGGGAGCGGGGGGAGGGGGATGGGTAAGGCGCGGAGATCTTTGAGCGCGACGAACTTTTGAGTTCCGCCTCTATTCGACTTGGAAGTGACGTGATCGAAGTAATGTGAGCAAAGGAGAGATCGAATGAATCTACAATCTGGGGATGCATCTCCGAACTTTATCAACGCCACGTTTTTGATCACGAAATCCGGCTCAGCCTCGATCAAGACCGGATTTCCAATGGTTCCAATCATCGGCATCACCAAATCTCCAACGTCAACCTTGGATCGCTTATTGATTTGGACGAAGTCTCTTTCGCTGACCAAATTTGCGCCAGAGTAGTCGACGCGACCGTCTTTGAAGTTCTTTGAGGTCAAGAGCGGACGCCCATCTTGAACGTATTTCGGAGAATCATGAGTGCCGTCGCGCACATCGCAGATGGTGCCAAACAACTGAACCTCCCACCCCTTGGGATTGGTGACGGGGTCGTCGAAGAGGTAGAGGAAGGTGGACTGGAGGAGGGTGTCGAGCTGGGCGAGGGCGGCGCGGCGCTTCGCCCGCAAGGCGTCCGCCGCATCCAGAATCCCCGCAATCCGCTTCTGCTCCGCCAAGGGCGGGAGGGGAATGTCGAGTTCCCGCAGGTCGGACTTGTTGAATCCGGCTTGGGCAGCGCGCCCTCCAAAGGAGGTCACCTTCTTTTGAAACGAATCGGACTTCAGCCAGAGCTTCAGAAACTTCGGATCCAGTTTTTCGCGATCAACAACACACTTAACGATCGCGACATTGTAGGCTCCTCCGAGGCCGCCTAGCCCGGATGTTTCATCTGCGCTGAAGCGGAGCCCGCAGGAAGGCTCGGGGGTCCGCAACGGGAGCGGAGGGTTTGTTTTTTGACGTTAGGAACGCCCCGGGCCG
>JBKHAU010000319.1:0-3870 GCA_046542725.1 Opitutales bacterium | reverse complement strand
AGAGAGAAACAGCGACTTCTCCGTCAGCACCTGAGGTGCCACCCGAGGAAACATCATGGACGGTTCAATCGAAAGCAGGCAGCTGCGCGCCTTTGCCGCGCTCGCCCATGGCGGCAGCCTCAAGGTCGCCGCCGCCGAGCTGGGCGTCACCCAGTCGGCCATCAGTCACTCGATCCGCAATCTCGAGACGGACCTCGGTGTCCAACTCTTCCTGCGCACAGGCAAGGGCCTCGTGCTCACTCCGGCAGGACAAATCCTCCTCAAGGAGTGCGTCGATATCCTCCGGCAGATGCGCAACATCCGTGGCCGACTCGGCGACCGCCCTGGCGCCGAGTCCTCCCACCTTCGCATCGTGGCCGGTTCCAGTTTCATCAAGACACTCCTGCCGGACGTCTACCTGGAATATCTGGAGTGTTTTCCCGACTCGCCCCTTTCGGTCGTCGCGGCCGACCGCGAAAGCGCCCTCACCGCGCTGGCGCGAAACGAGGCGGACGCAGCCTTGCTGGTCAATGTGGACGATGAGGATCCCGACCTCGAAGCGTGCCCCCTCTTCTCCGACAGCCTGAAGGTCCTGCTGTCCGCCGAACATCCCCTGGCCACCTACGAGAGCATTCCCATCCACGCCATTGCCCGCGAGACCCTCCTGGTCCGAAAGGTCGACAACTACACCACCCACATGATTCGCAGTGAGATGGGGCGCCGATCCTTCCAAATCAAAAACTGGGTCGAGGTCAGCAGCGAAGCAGCGATGCGCGAAATGCTGCGCCTCGGGCTCGGCATCGCCATCGAGGCCCCCTGGGCCTTTCCATGCGGCTCGGAAGACTACCTCCTGGAGTGGAAGGAGCTGCGCGGAGTCAACCTGCGCCGCGATTGGTCTTTTGCTTGGTCCTCGCGCCACGTGCTCGACCGACCGCTCAAATCCCTCTTGCGAATTTGCCGCTCCGCCTCAGCGCGGATGGCCGAACAGAACCAGCCCGGCGTCGATTCGCGGCTTCATCTCCTCCCGAAGAGGCTGTCGGGCTCGGGCTTTCGTCGCTGTCTGCTGCCAACTTCAAAAAACGCTCAGGACCCTACCCTCCTCGATTTGTCGGCGAAGCCATCTGGGCAGGAATTGCCGTCGTGATGCAGCCCAAGGCGGAAGTGTTCTTTGCCCGGATCGGCGCGGTTGCGATGCGCTCTATCATCAGCCGAACCAAAGACTGACAGAGCGCGCGCCCCGCGCGATGCGGTCTTGACCTCACCGGCCGCCTTCGACGTCTTGCAGGGGACACTGCTTTTCCCCGTTTTCCACGACACGACGGCGGAAAATGTGTTTCGCCAAAAAGCTGCCGAACGGCAGCGACTGGTGGAATTTAACAAATCCTTTTTGATCGGGCCCTTAGCTCAGCGGTTAGAGCAGGGGACTCATAATCCCTTGGTCCAGGGTTCAAATCCCTGAGGGCCCACCAAAGCGAGGAGGGTGGTCGGAAGGTTGAACCTTTCGGAGGTCGAAAGGCTCCTACTGACCATGCCGTGCCGCCTTCTCTCCCGCCCAGCCCTGCTCGCCGCGATGGTCTCGAGCGGGCTCGTCCTTTTTTCGGGGTGTTCGACTTATCTGACCCCGGGAGGAGGAAGTGCGCCGTGGATTGGCGCGCAAACCGACGAGGAGTTGCGCGCGGCTTATGACCGGAGACCGGCAGCGCAGTTTCCAGCCTATGTGGTGGCGGTGCGAATACAGCAGCCGGGCTACAGCAACGCGCGCCATACGGCGGTGGGCGAAGGACGTTTTTCGGTCATGACAACACGTGAGGTCGAGTCGTCGGAGGACCTGGCGGCGCTGGGAAGCCTGACCGGGGTGGCGCAGTGGGGGGTGCTGAATCGACTGGTCCTGCCCCGGCACCTCGAGTCGTTGGATGACCTGCGACAGGGCGCGGCGCAGCTGCAGGCTGATGTGCTCCTGGTATATACCTTGGACACGAGTTTCGTGGTGAAGGGCGCACCCTCGGGCCCGCTCCAGTTCATCACGCTGGGTTTCATCCCGGACAAGAACACGTATGTGACGACCACTGCCTCCGCTGCGCTGCTGGACGTGCGTACCGGCTATTTCTATGGGCTCGCCGAGGCCACCGCGCGGGAGGATGGCGCGAGCAGCATGTGGAAACAGGGGGAACTGCTCGATCGGCTGCGGGTGGAGACGGAGGGGCGCGCCTTCCACGACCTCGTGAGCGAAATCACCGTGCTCTGGGAGGGCGTGGTGGCGAAACACGCGACCTCCTCGACGGCGCACCTCGCGCTGCCGGAGTGAAGCCACCGGCGCGGGTTTTGCCTTTCCCCCTTGAGCCGGGGGCAACCACTGGCAAGGTGCCCCGCTTGCAATGATCGACCCGACGCTTCCAGATCTTTCCCGCGACACATTGGTGGAGCTCGCCGGCTGGGCGGTGCTCAAGGAGGCGCGTGCCCTTTACGAGGGCGGAGCGGTGCATGGCGTGCGCTGGGAGGCGCCGCTGCTGACGGGCGAGGTGGGCGCGGGCAAGGGGCAATTTCACCCGCGGCTCAACCTTCGCTCGCTGACTTTTGCGGAGAACCGGTGCAACTGCCCGGCCGGGCGGCGGGGGCAGGTCTGCGCTCACGCCATTGCCGCCTGCCTCGCCCTGCGGGCGCAAAGCGAAGAAGCGATCGAAGAAGCCACGGCGAACACCGCGGCGGCCGCCTCCGAGCAGGACAGGTCGGCCAGCGCGGAGGGCACAGAGGCAAGAACCGGGGACGAGCCGCCGCGCATCCAGTCGATCGAGCAGGACCCTGCCGGCACGCCCCTGGTGCTGCGCTTTCTTTTGCCGCCAAACTTGGCGCAAGCCGCCCCGCGCGACGCCATCATGACAAAAGTCGAGGTGGCGGTGGGACGGGAGCTCATGCCGCCGGAGCATCTCCCACGTGGGCGCCGATACGCTTTGACGGAGACGCAGATGCGGGCCTACGCCCTGCTCGAGGGCTGGTGTGGCGGACGGCCGCGAAGCCTCCTGCAGCTGAAGCGAGCCCAACTGGGCCAATTGCTGGGGGCGCTGCGCGGTGAACCGGTCTTTGCCTGGGTGAAGCAGCCGGACCGACCGCTCGCATGGGAGAACGGGCGCCTCACGGAAGTCGAACCCCTGCTGGAGGAGGCCAGTCCCTCCCCGGCCGCTCCACCCCCGCCAAGCGCCGCGCCGGCAGGTACGGCCGCGATTCGAAGTGTTCCGGAGTCGGCCCCCCCTTCCATGGCCGTGCCCCGCCGCGGGGCGCCCCGCGTCAACCCCGCCCCACCCCGGCCCAGCGCGGTCGAGGCAATGAAGGAGCGGCTCGCGCGTGGGGAGAAGCCTGGGACACAGATTGTCGTCGACGGCTCGACCCAATTTCTCGCTGTGCAGCTCCCGGACCGCGAGAGCCCGCTTTACGAACCGGCACGCAAGCTACTGCGTGAGCACGACTTTCGTCCCGAACCCTCCAACGGCAAATACTGGCTGCGCGATCGCCACAAGACGCTGAACTTTCTCGCCGCCCACGAAAGTACGCTGCGCGACGAGTTGGGCGCGTGGTTCACGGACAACTTTCGCCAGCGCACTGCACGGCTGAAACGCATCCAGCTGCAGACCCGTGTAACCCAGCGCGGCGGTGAGTTTTCGCTCGTTCTTTCGCTCGATGCCCCTGGTCTCGAGCCAGCCGAGATCTATCGGGCCCTCGCCTCGCAATGCCATTACCTCGTGCAGGGCGAGACGATCCATCTCTTCGACCCGGCGGATATGGAGAAGCTGGCCCGGGCCCAGCAAGCCCTCGCGGGAGAAAAGGCCCGCGCCTTCCCACCCCACTTTGAGACGCGGGTGCGGTCCGCCCAGCTGCGCGACGCGGAGCAGATCCTCG
>JBKHAU010000318.1:0-3872 GCA_046542725.1 Opitutales bacterium | reverse complement strand
TTTTCGCGGGTCTTCAAGCGGCTGCGGGACCAGCCGCCGAGCGCGGTGGTGCGGCGCGGGACGGACTGAGGGAGCGCGCGCGTCAGTCCCGAAGCTGGCTCCACCAGTGGTCGAATACGCGAAGGGCTCGGCCCAGACCGTGGGGGAGAGGGCAAACTCCGCGCTCGCACCGACGCCCTCGACGACGAGGCGGTAGCGCCCCGGGGTGTCGAAGTCGCTGAAGTCGACTGTCCAAACGGGGGAGCCGGTGAGGTCGCGGCCGCTGGCGTCCTGCTCCGTCTGCGCCTTCCAGAAGCGGACGGTGCCGACCTCGTGGCGTTTCTCTTCCTCCACGTCATAGAGCCAGACGGTGTTGCCCTCGAAGGCGGCGTAGTCGCGCGGCCCGCCATCGCCGAGCCAGAGGTAGAGATCGGCCGCCTTGATCGGGCTCCGCGGATGGTAGCCGAGGAGGTTGACGTGGATGGCCTCGGACGGGCTCGTGTTCCAATCGTAGGTGAAGCTGACGGATGAACGGTCGCTTCGTATTTCGTCGGTGAGACGCAGGGTATAGCGCTGGCCCTCCTCGAGCGGCCGGGGCAGGCGGAGGAAGATCCAGTGGTCGAGCTTGTAGTTCCAGGCATGGTCGGCGTTGAGGACCTTGGCCTTGCGGTGGACCGCGACCGGCTCGACCCACTCGCCGGTGCCGGCGACGGCGAGCTGCCAGGAGGCGGGGTCGGCGGCGGCGGTGACGTCGAGCTCCTCGCCAAAGGCCACGAGGGTGTCGTCGCCCTCGGCGAAGGAGTGGCCGCCGTAGGCGCTCGGTCCGGTGCCGTCGTCGCGGTAGCGCACCTCGCCGTCCCGGAAGTGCACCATGAGAATCTCCTCATCGACAGGGCGGACTTCGACGAGGCGGCTGGCAGAGACCGGGAGGGCGAGGACGAGGGCAAGGGCGCCGCACAGGGCGCGGGCGAACGTGCTGGGGCTGAGTTTCATCAGGGGGCTGCGGAGGGGATTGGGCTATGGCTGGAGGTCTTGGACGTGCGCCTGCAAGGTCTGGAAGAACTCCTCCCACATCGGCTCGGCCTCGATGCTCCGATAGAGAATCGCACGGCGCCCTCCCTTCTCCGCCGAGAGTTGCACCTCGACCGTTTCGGCGAGAGCGGGGTGCAGCATCGCCTGAACGAGGGCGAGGTCCCAGATCACACGGGAATGACGTTCGCCGTCGAGATGGTCCCACCAGCGCTCGAGAAGGAAGTCGAGCAAGGGGTGGCGCCCTTCGAGCCGGGCGGCGGCCTCGGTCCACTCCAGCTCCATCGCGGCGGCGACGTTTCCGGGCATGATGTGCAGCTCGATCCCGGAGTGCAGGACGATGTCGAGGGCCTGCACGTCCATCACGCTGTTGAAGTCGACATTGCGCATCGTGCCGGCTTCGAAGTCGTAGTTGCTGCCGAGCCAATAGAGGCGCAGGCGGCCGGCGAGGGCGGGCTCCTGGAGGAGGGCGGAGGCGACGTTGGTGAGGGCGCCGAGGGCGACAACGGTGAGTTTATCGGGCCGCGCGCGCATGCCCTGCTCGACGATGAAGTTGGAGGCGGCGGAGGGGCGGGACTTTTCGCCCCAGTCGTAGAGCCGGCCCTCGGCGCCGCGCAGCGATGCGACCTCGCCCTTCAGCCCGAGGTAGGCGAGCAGGACGTTGTTCAGCCGGTAGCTGTTCTCCATCGAGTGGGGCACGGCCCAGTGGCTCGTCTGCCAGTGCGTGGCGTTGAGCCCGAGGACCTGCCAGGCGGGCGCGATGAGGGCCCGCACGACAGCGTAGAGATCATCCACTTCGTTGCCCGTATCGGCGTCGAGAATGACGGGGGTGGGCGGCGTGGCAGCATCACTCCAGACGGCGAGAAGGAGGCAGGGAAGGAAGAGGGCGCGGCGGAGAGGGTTCATTCCAAACTGGGGTTCAAGGGTGAGCAAGGCACGCCGGGGGGCGCTTCAGTAGCCGGCGGGCGAGGTCGCGTCATTGCCGGCCAGGAGGCCAGGGGGCACAGGGCCGGGAAAGCCCCGCTGGACCGCCTCGTGGAGGATCGCGGTGGTGGCGGTGGCGCCGATGCGGGTGACGCCGAGGGCACGGACGGCGAGGGTGTCGTCGAGTGTGCGCACGCCGCCGGCGGCCTTGATCTGGACCTCCGGCCCGCTGTGCTCGCGCATGAGCTTGAGGTGCTCGTGGGTGGCACCCTTGTAGGCGTACTCGCCACTGGCCTGCTTGACGAAGCCGTAGCCGGTGGAGGTCTTGACGAAGGCGATCCCGAGTTCGGTGCAGAGTTCGCAGAGGCGGATGATCTGGGCCGGCTGGAGGTAGTCGTTTTCGAAGATGACCTTGAGGATCGCGCCGCGGCCGACGCAGGTTTCGTTGATCGCCTGGAGCTCCTCGCGGACGGCCTCCCACTCGCCGCCGAGGACCTTGCCGTTGTTCACCACCGTATCGATCTCGGTGGCCCCCTCGTCGAGAGCGAGCTCTGTCTCCAGAATCTTGATACGGGTGTGGCTGTTGCCGTGCGGAAAGCCGACGACGGCGCAGACCCCGACACCCGAGCCGGCGAGCAGCTCAGCCGCCATCGGCACGTGATACGGCTTGATGCAGGCGGTGGCGCACTGGCAGTCGCGGGCGAGCTGGAGGCCGGCGCGGACGTCGGCGTCCGTCATGGTGGGATGGAGGAGGGAGTGGTCGATCATCTTGGCGATGTCGAGGACGCTGGGCTGATGTGTCATGGTGTGTTCAAGGGTTGGAGGAAGAGAGGTCGGGAGACTCAAGGGCGGGGGCCGCTCCCGGGAGGCGATCGATTGCCGCCGCGCGAGGCATGCGCGCGAGGGCAGTGAGCCAGCCTCCGGCATGCGTGATCCAGTCCTCGTCGGTAAAGGCGTGGGGGCCGTCGGCGGCGCGGAGGGGCGGCACGTCCCATTGAAATTGCTCGCCGACGCTGAACCCGTTGCAGATCGACCCCCGAATGTTCAGCCAACTGCCGGCGGTGCGCGTGCCGATGCCGTGGATCATGCTCACCGGGACCGCCGCGCCGACCGGGACGTTGGCCTCGCAGAGGATGCTCCGGGCCATCGTGTCGCGGGTGATTCCGGCGTTCAGCCCGGCGATCCACTGAAGATTGCCGGTGGCGAGCTCGCCAAAGGCGGGATCCTCGAAGAACTCGGCAAACTCCCATGCGAGGGCCGCGGCGAGACCATACATCGTGTTGGCCCCATGCCAGAGCCCGGCGAAGTTGAGCGGCCCGTGCCCGGGAAAGTGGCCATTGGGGCAGAGGTCGAAGGGATTGAGGCGGGCCGCTGGCAGGAAATAGCCGTAGGCGAAGGCATGCAGGGCGTCGCGCCAGCGGCCCTGGTCGGGGTGCGGCTTGGACGAGACGGCGAGACGGAGGAGCGGAAAGAGATACAATCCGTGGGTGTTGCCGAGGTCGGTCGGCAGCTGCCCGTCCGCGAGCATGCCATGGGTCCACGCCTTCGCCGTGAGCGTACTGTCGGGGAACTGCCGAAACATGCCGTAGTAGGCGTCTTGGGCCTCCGCCCGGGTGACCTGGCGGGCGCACAGTTCGTTGGCCCAGCGGACGGCGGCGGGAGAGTGCGGCTGGCCGGCTAGCGCGCACTCCGCCTCGAGCACCATGAGCAGGTCGGTCGTGGGCAGTCCCGCGGGCGGCTCCTCCGGATGCGGCGAGCCATACGCAAAGCCGTTGAAAATGACCGGCGACGTCGGCTGCGGAGCCTCGAGCCACTGCAGGGCAAGCCGGGCACGGGCGCGCCATGTCTCCCGCTCCGCGGCGTGGGTCGGCGCGTCGACGATGGCGGCGGCGCGCGCCCAGGCGGCTGCGGCCTTGGCCGCGTCGGCGGTGAGGACGACG
>JBKHAU010000317.1:0-3883 GCA_046542725.1 Opitutales bacterium | reverse complement strand
GGCGCTCCGCCGTTGCCTGCGTTGGAGCGATCGATCACCACCGAGGCACCCTCCGCGATGGATGTATTTTCTCTCTCGCTGCATCCGCGGCCGCTGGGCGGCCGTGGCCGGCTGCCTGTCCTTCTCCCGCGATGGTGGCTGGGAGCTGCGCGCGGAGGAGTTCGTGCCCATGCCGTAGGGCGCCTTTTGCATCGCAACGCACGGCGAAAGAGGCCGTCATTTCCCGCCATGAGTGCCGCTGAGGCTGGATCCCAAACTGTCGATATCATCCTTCCGCTCGAGCGATCGGAGGATGCGGACGCGTGGCGCCAAGCGGTCGGCGAACGCCTCGGCGTGTTGCCCGGACGGGTGCGGGAAATGCGACTGCGCAAGCACTCGATCGATTCGCGCCAGCGGCAGATCAAGGTGCAACTGCGGCTCGAGGTGGCGCTCGACGAGGCCTCTCTTCCGGACGAGCCAGTGCCGCGTCCAAGCTACCCGACCGTGCCGGAGGGCGCGCCGAGAGTGGTCATCGTGGGCTGCGGGCCGGCGGGCATGTTTGCCGCCCTGCGCTGTCTCGAGTTGGGCTGCCGCCCGGTCATCTTGGAGCGGGGCAAGGACGCCTCGAGTCGGCGCTTCGACCTCGCCCCCATCCTGCGTCATGGCCGTGTGGTGGAGGATTCCAACTACTGTTTCGGGGAAGGGGGCGCAGGCACGTTTTCCGACGGCAAGCTCTACACCCGGGCGACCAAGCGGGGACCGGTGCGCACGGTCTACGAGACCCTCGTGGCGCACGGCTCGCCGGAACGCATCCTCGTCGACGCTCATCCTCACATCGGTTCCAATCTGCTCCCCAAGGTCGTGATGGCGATGCGGGCCTCGATCCTCGCCGCGGGGGGCGAGGTGCATTTTGGGGCTCGCGTCGAGGGGCTTCTGCGTTCGGCCGACCGGGGGCACCTGCGCGGCGTGCGCACGGCCGATGGACGGGAGTTCACGGGGGAGAGCGTGATTCTCGCGACGGGTCACAGCGCACGTGACATCTACCGCCTGCTCGATGCCGAGGGCGTGCGCCTCGAGGCCAAGCCCTTTGCTGTCGGCGTGCGCATCGAGCACCCGCAGCCGCTGATCGACCGGCTCCAGTATCATTTGGCCCGGGGCGTCGCGCGCCCGGCGCTTCTGCCCGCGGCCAGTTACCGCCTCGCGACCAAGATCCGCGACCGCGGGGTGCATTCCTTCTGCATGTGCCCGGGTGGCTTCATCGTGCCGGCGGCGACCGAAAACGACGAAGTCGTGGTCAACGGCATGTCGCTTTCCCGCCGCGACTCCCCCTTCGCCAACAGCGGTCTGGTCGTGACGGTGGAGCCGGAGGATGTCGCCGCGCTTCGCGCCGAGCACGGGGAACTTGCCGGCATCGCCTTTCAGCGTGCGCTCGAGACGGCCGCCGCGCGGGCAGGCGGGGGCGGACAAAAGGCGCCTGGTCAGCGCGCCCTCGACTTCATCGAGGGGCGCCTTTCTGAAGAGCTTCCCGAGACAAGCTACTTTCCGGGCCTGACCCCGGCCCCGCTCCACGAACTGCTGCCGCCCTTCATCGTCGCGCGGATGCGGGAGGGCCTGCGCCAGTTTGGGCGAAGCAAGCCCGGCTACCTCGGCCCGGAGGCCAACCTCGTCGGTTTCGAGACGCGCACCAGCTCCCCCGTGCGCATCCCGCGCGATCCGAAACGCCTCGAGCATCCGGAGCTGGCCGGTCTCTTCCCCTGTGGCGAGGGAGCAGGCTATGCCGGGGGCATCGTCTCGGCCGCGCTCGACGGGCTGCGCTGCGCGGAGGCGGCCGTCGCTCTCACCGCGGGCGGTTGAGGCCGATGTCCGCGCAGCCGCTTTTTGCAAGCGCTTCGAGGCCGACGGGGCGGGGACCCCGTCCCGACCGGCCCGCGTTCCCTTCCCGGCTCAGTAGTAGCGGATGTAGGCCTGCTTGCGGAGGCGCTCGAGCCAGGCTTCCTGGGTCTGGCGGGCGAGTTGGTTGGAAAGGATGTCCTCGATGCGGTCGCGGACCTCGCCGAGCGGCTGGATGCCTTCCTCGCGGTGGTCCTCCAGAAAGAGGATCATCGTCTGATTCTCGATCCGGACCGGATCGCTGTGTTCGCCGACCTCGAGCTCGAAGGCGACATCGGCGAGTTCGTCCTTGAGGTCGCCTCGCTTGATCCAGCCCCAGTCCCCGCCGCGTTCACGACGCGAGTCTTGGCTGTATTCGCGTGCGACCTTCGCAAAGGGTTGGCCCGCCTCGAGGGCACCGATGACGGCGTCGACGTTTTGGCGCATGAGATCCTCACTCTCGTCCGCAATCGGCCGCAGGGTGATGATGCGCAGCTTGACGGACTCGTCCTCGTAAAAGTGGAGCTTGTTCTCGTTGTAGAAATTCTCGATGCGTTCTGGGCTGATCTGGGAGGAAGAGCGCTGCTTCTCTCCGCGCATGACAGAGACGATGATCTGCTCGCGCAAATCACTCCGGAACTCACGCACATTCAGTCCCTGCGCCTGGAGGTATTCGTGAAACTTCCCCCGGTCGCTGTTGAAATCTTCAATGAGGACCTTGTCGAACTCGTTCTCGATGAAGGTCGGGGGCAGGTTGTACTCCTTTTCCCGGAACTCCTTCACGATGAGGACACGGTCGATGAGACTCTGCAGGACCTCGAAATAGAGTTCTTCCATGCGGCGGTCGAACTCGGCGCGGTTGCGTGCGCTCTCGCGCACCCGGGGAATGAGCGGGGCCATCTCCCGGCGCAACTCCTCGAACGTGATGATGGAGTCCTCCACGGCGGCGGCGATGCCCTGCTTGTAGGGCGGATCCCATACGTTGTGGGCGGTCTGAGCGCCCGCGAAGGCCGCCGTCGCGGTATAGACGAAGAGAAGGAAAAATGTCTTCAAAAGGCGGGTCATCTCAAGGATTTCGGACGGTTCCTTAAGAGGAACTGTTCAATTTCGCGCAACCTACGGAGGGGTTTTTTTGCGGTCAAGCGGGGAAACCGCGGCCCGATTTTGACGTAATCGTCACGTTTCCCGGTCGCCCGGCGGATGATCAGGCGGTTGCCCTCCGTTTGCACATGGGAAAAGCCGCATTCCTGCGCGAGGGTCCGCAGGCGGGTGCTGAGAACGAGGACCTCGACGGGAGGCGGGAGCGGGCCGAAGCGGTCCTTCATCTCCTCCGCCACCCGGTCGACCTCGGGGGTGCTCTCGGCGAGGGCGAGGCGGCGGTAGAAGTCGATCCGCAGGCGGGTTTCGGCGAGGTAGTCGAGGGGGATGGTGGACTCCACCGGCTTGACGCGGCCGGACTCGAGTTCGGCCTCCTTGAGGGCACCGAAGCCGGCGTCGACGGAGCGGGTGGCGGGCTTTTCCCGCCCCTCGCCGACGAGCACGAAGTCGAGGTTGACGATCGCGCGGATGTGGGTCGAGGCGCTTTGCCCCTTGAGTCGGGCAACGCTCTGGCGGAGGAGGTTGCAGTAGAGTTCGAAGCCCACGGAGGCGATGTGTCCGCTCTGCTCGGGTCCGAGCAGATTGCCCGCGCCGCGCAGTTCGAGGTCGCGCATGGCGATCTTGAAGCCGGCGCCGAGCTGATTGTGCTGGCGCATGGCGGCGAGGCGCTCCCGCGCGATCTGGAGGACGCGGCCGTGGCGATGAAGGAGGAGGTAGGCGTAGGCCTGGCGGTTGAAGCGCCCGACGCGGCCGCGCAACTGGTAGAGCTGAGCGAGCCCGAAGCGGTCGGCTCCCTCGATGATGAGCGTGTTGCAGTTGGGGATATCGATGCCGTTCTCGATGATCGTGGTACAGACGAGGACATCGTGGCGCCCGGCGACAAACTCCGTCATGACGGCCTCGAGCTGTTCGTCCACCATCTGCCCGTGGCCCACGG
>JBKHAU010000316.1:0-3903 GCA_046542725.1 Opitutales bacterium | reverse complement strand
GTTTCCAGTCGCCCTGACCAGGGCGCCAGATGAGCGTCTCAGGGGTCAATGTGCCATCCTCCCGCAGCGCCTGAAAGGCGTCCGCCTCAAAGGGGCCGTGTCGTTCTCCGTCTTTTACGTAATACCAGACCATCGCGAAGCAGGTTGGGTGAATCCTTCCAGTGAGGGCGCTGTCGTCCGCTCGGGCGAGGGAAAAGGCCTGCCCTCCGCAGCGGGGATCGGGATTGCCGCCGGCGGCCATTTTACTGCATAGAGCACAGGAATGCAGAAGAAGGACGTCGTCGAGGCCCTCATCAGCCTCTTGCAGGAGCACCTCGAAGCCAGCCGGCGGGCGTCGGAAGATGCCGCCAGCTACGCCACCGACGGAGAGGCCAAAGCACGCGAAAAATGGGAGACGCAGGGGCTGGAGGCCTCTTACCTGGCGGCCGGACAGGCCGGGCAGGCGAAATCCCTCGCGGCCGCGCTGCAACGGCTGCGGGCAGAGTATGCGTCCCTCATCGCACCTTCGAGGACGGCTGATCTCGGCGCTCTCGCCGCCATCGACTTCGGTGGCGGGACGGCGGAATGGTACTTCCTTTCGCCCGTCGGGGGCGGGGAGACCGTTGTCGTCAACGACGAGAGCTGCACCGTCATCACCCCGCAGAGCCCGCTTTTCGCGGCCCTGCGAGGCGCCGCCCGCGGCCGCACCATCCGCCTCGCCAACGGCGCCAGCGCCCGTGTCACGGCGGTGGGCTGAGACCGGCAGCTGCTCCGCCCAGCGCCTGCTTCCCACACCGCCAGGGCCAGAACCGGCGCTTCCACCACGGGCGGGCAATCCTCCTCAACCTGGCACGAGGATATCGGTCGAGCCGCGGAGGTAGCGCTGGAGGGCGGCGAGCTGGATGCGGGCCTGCTCCTCGCTCGCGGTCTGCTCGCCGAGCGAGTGCTGGAGGAGGCCTGCGACGAGAGCACGCGAGGCGGCGGGCAGGCCCGTCCACCATTCCTCCTTCACCGGGTAACCCTCTTCCTTGGCAAAGAGGTAGAGCGCCTTGAAATGAGCCACCTCGGGGCGCACGCCGCTGGCAAAGGCTTCAAGGGCGTTTCGCGCGAGGGTGTAGAGAGGGCCGAAGTGCTCGGCGTGGCGAAGGTTCTGCCAAAGCGTGCGGGTGAACTGGCTGGCCTCCTGCAGGGCGGCGTAGGAGCGCCCGAGCGCGTCCGGCGCCCAGATCACGCGGTGTTCACCGATGAACCAGGCTCGGCTCCCGCCGTTCGACCGCAGCGCGACCTCGAGTTCGTGAAAGAGATCGGGTGGGGTGGCGCGCGGGCTGGCTTGCTGGGAGCGCCGCCAGAGCGCCTCGACCGGCCCCTCGGTGGCATCGAAGAGCTGATAGCGCCAGTAGCGTTCCCCTTGGTCGTGCCGGCCAAAGACGAGGGCCTGCAGGTCGCAGTGGCGCGCACCCATGACCGCCTCAGAGCACCGTGGTGGGACCGGGGATGGGCTTGGCAGGAGCCTTGGGCGCGGCCTCCGGGACCTCTTTTTGGGGAAACTCGGGGACGACCGCCCCGCCGCTGATGATGAGCTTCATCCCGTCCGAGATGCTCATCTCGAGGAACTTGACCTCCGCCGCGGGCACCATGAGCAGAAAGCCGCTCGTCGGGTTGGGCGTGGTGGGGACAAAAACGTTCACGAGGTCCGACTCGGTCCGCGCCTGCGGTTCGCCCTTGCCCGTGCCCGTGAGAAAGCCCAGCACCCATACGCCCGGGCGCGGATACTCGATGAGGACCGACTTTTGGAAGACCGCCTTCTGCTGCTGCACGAAGGTGTCGCGGATCTGCTTCACCGTGTTGTAGACCGTGCGGACGAAGGGCAGGCTATCGATGAGTTTCTCGAAGGTCGTGAGAATCCAGCGCCCGATGACGAGCGAGGAGAGCCAGCCCAGGACCGTGACGATCGTGAGCACGACCCCGAGAGCGACGAGGTCGAGCGCCCAGACCTGCAGGCGTGTGAGTTCGGCGACCCGTTCACCGGGGAAGATGACGTTGCGGGCCGGTGTCGCCACTTTGCCCATCAGAAAGCTGATGGCGAAAAAGGTCACCCCGATGGGAGCGAGCAGGAGGAGGCCCGAAAGGAACCACTTGCGGAAATGACGAAACATAAGCAATCGAGCGGCGCAGTGTGCGGAGCTCACCAACCATCACAAGTGGTTTTGACGTTTCGCGGTGGTATCGGAGCGTTCCTCACCGCGCCACCGGGAGCGCAAATCGTGCCATTCGCGGGCCAGGATGGAGTAGAGCTCGAGGTCGACAAAGTGGTCGTAGAGCCACTCCGCTTCGCGCTGCGTGCCCTCGTGGACAAAGCCCAGGCGCTCCGGGATGGCCCTGCTCGGTCGGTTGCCCGTCGCGCAGCGGATGAAAATGCGGTTCATGCGGCGGTCAAAGACCGCGTAGTCGAGCAGTGCCGCCACGCTCCCGGTCATCAGCCCCCGACCGGTGAAGGGCTTGCCCAGCCAGTAGCCGATGCTCGTCACGCGGTTGAGGACATCGAAGCCGTGGAAGCCAATCACTCCGGCAAGGAGCGTCTCATGAAAGATACCGACGGAAAAGCCACTCCCCCGCGCGAAGCCGTGGGCCCAGAGCTCGATGTGCCGACGGGGGGTATCGGCCCCGCGCGAGTCGTCCACCCAGGGCAGCCAGGCGCGCAGGTGCTCCCGATCGCGGTCGATCGTGCGGGCCAGGCTCGGCGCGTCCTCCGGACCCAGGAGGCGGAGATGTGTCTGCGCGTTGACCTCTAGCTCGAATCCCATGCGGCCAAAAGTGCGGTCTCCCTCCGGCTTGTCAGGTCAATTCGGGCAGAGGCGGAGTGGACAAAGCCCGCTTCCTTCCGCTTAGACATGGACCAGGCTTGCCTCCACGCTTGCCGCATGCCGGATCATCTCTGCATTGGCCCCGCCGGGAGGCACCATCGGGAGGACGTGGTCGCGCACGTCGACGGGGGCGTGGATGAGGGCCGGCCCGGGGGCGGCAAGGGCGGCCGCGAGGGCGGCGCGCGGGTGTGGCGTGTCCGCGAGATCGATTGCCGGCACGCCCATCGAACGCGCCATCATGCAGAAGTCGGGCCCATGGCGAAACTCCGAGGCCATCAGCCGTTTTCCGAAAAAGAGGGTCTGCTGCTGATGTACGAGGCCGAGCGACTGGTTGTTCATGAGGACGATCTTCACCTTCGCCCCTTCCTCCACCGCCGTGATCAGCTCCTGATTGTTCATCAGAAAGCTGCCGTCGCCGCTGATGCAGACGGCGGTGCGGCCGGGAGAGGCGAGGGCGGCACCGATCGCCGCCGGCACGCCGAAGCCCATTGTCCCCAGGCCCCCGCTGGTGAGCCACTGGCGCGGCCAGCGAAAGGGATACGCCTGGGCGGCAAACATCTGGTGCTGGCCCACGTCGGTCGTGACAAAGGCGTCTTCGCCCGCCGCCTCGGCCACTGCGCGCACGATCCCGTAGGGCATGCCGAGGTCGTCCTCGCCGGGGAAGGCCATCGGGTTTTCTGTCCGTAGAATCTGGATACGCGCCTGCCACTCCGGCCGGATGCGCTCCTCGAGGCGGGGAAGGAGGGCGTCGAGCGTCTCGCGCACGTCGGCCACGATCCCGAGGGTGGGCTGGCGGATCTTGCCCAGCTCGCTCGCGTCGATGTCGACGTGGAGGACGCGGGCGTGCGGGCAGAAGGCGTTCACCCGGCCCGTCGCGCGGTCGTCGAAGCGGGCGCCGAGGGCGACGAGCAGGTCACACTCCTCGAGCGCGAGGTTGGTGTAGGGGGCGGCGTGCATCCCGAGCATGCCGAGGTTGGCGGGGTGATCGGTGGGGATGGAGCCGATTGCCATGAGCGTCGTCACGCAGGGGGCGTCGGTTTTCTCGATCAAGGCCCGGGCG
>JBKHAU010000315.1:0-3921 GCA_046542725.1 Opitutales bacterium | reverse complement strand
CGGCGGACGGCGCGATCCATGCCGCGCCTGGGGTGGGGGACACCTGGACACTCGCCCGCACGGGGCCGCCGGCGGAGGCGGAGAGCCCGTTCTTCTGGACGCGGACGGACGCCGCGCCGGGCGGCGGCATGGACCTCGCGGTGGGGCCTGCCGGACGCTGGAGCACGCATCCCGGAGACAATGTCTGGACGGATCGTGAGGACGGCAGCTTTGCCTACCTCGAGGCGGTGACCTATGGCGCGGAACAGTTCGTCGGCGTGGGCATCAACGGGCGCCCGCGCTCCACGACCGACGGCACGTTCTGGATCGAAAGCGCGTATGAAAACCCCGGTATCACCCTCCTCGACGTGGCCTCGGACCGGCAGACCTTTGTCGCGGTGGGGACGCGCGGGATCATCGTCCAGTCGCCCGACGGGCGGAGCTGGACGGAGGCCCGCCCGCCGGAGGGCACCGCGCAGGCACTGCGGGCGGTCGCGGCCGACGGGGCCGGGGCGGTTGTCGCGGTGGGCGACGACGTGGTCCTGCACCGGCCGGGAGCAGGCGCCGACTGGGTCGAGCGCACAGTGCCGAACAACGCCCCCTTCGGCTACCAACTGCAGGACGTCACCTGGACCGGGACGCAGTGGGTCGCGGTTGGCTCGGGTAACATGGTCTCGGCCTCGCCCGACGGGGTGACCTGGACGACGCTCTCGGAGGGCGATCACGTCACCGACGACTACTGGGCCGTGGCGGCAGGCCGTGGACGCCTTGTCACGGGCGGTGGCTCGACCACGCTCATTCACTCCGATGATGGCGGCAGCAGCTTCACGCCTGCGGCTTACGCCGGCCGGAGTAACTTCCAGGCCCCGGCCGAGCTCCTTTTCGAGGACGGCTTTGTCGCCCTCGCCAGCGTGTTCAGTGATACTCAGATGTATGCGTCGGACGACGGGGAGACGTGGGAGTCCGCCCGCACGCTGCGCGGCGACCCGGAATACATCAGTCGCCTCGCCGCTCTCCCCCTGGACGGCGGGCCGGTGTATCTGGCCGCAGGATACTTCGCGGGGCTGAACCGAGGCGGCGCCTTTCTCGGCACGGAACGGCGCAACTGGGAAGGTGGACCCTTCGCCTTCTCCACTGGCGATCTCGCCGGCCTGGCGGCGGGAGGCGGGATCTTTCTCGCGGTGAGCGATCGGGGGGAACTGCAGGCGAGCCTCAATGGCCGGCACTGGGAGCCGGCCCCAGACGGATTTGTCTCGCAGGCGATCGCCGAGAGCGGGTTCACCGACCTCGTGCACGACGGAGAGGCCTTTATCGGGGTGACCCTGAGTGGACGTATCGTTCGCCTCGCGGTGGCGGCGAGGAGCGCCCTGCCGGAGTCCGCGCGCTTCCACCTCGAGGCCGTCTGGCAGGCGGGTGCCCTGCATCTGCGGTGGGCGGCGGATGATGCCCGACTGGTCACCAGCTCGGATCTCGCGCCCGGCAGCTGGACGGAGGTGGAGGGAGCGACCAGCCCATGGCCCATTTATGCCATGCCGGTGCGCCCCGCCTTCTACCGTCTGGAGGGCGACGGAGTCGAGCCGGACGGAGCCGCGCCTTGACCCCTGAGCCCGAGCGGCGGAGAAAGGCGGCTCCGGCCTGCAAACCCCATGACCCGCATGTTCGTTCTCCCCCTCCTGTGTCGATTCAAGTTCCCGAGCCCGCTCCCGATCCTTCTCGTTCTCATCGTGGGCGGCCTGCGCGGCGCGGAGCCCCCGCTCGTGTATGGAAAGGAGAATACGGGCGAGGGCTGCGCGCGGCCGGTCCTGCCTGGACGGGAGTTCCTCCCGTTCGTCGAGCCGCTGACGGATCCCTTTCGCTGGTCCGACGGCCGCGGCCGCGTGACGAGCTTTGAGGAATGGCGCTGCCGGCGGGCGGAAATCAAGGCGGAGATCGAGCACTATGAGGTGGGTCCCAAACCGGATCGGCCGGACGACCTCAGGGCGAACTACGCCGACGGTGTCTTGACGGTGGAGATAACGGTCGGCGGTGAGACGCTCACGCTCACCTCCGAAATCACGCTGCCGGCGGGCGACGGTCCCTTTCCCGCGGTGATTGGGGTGGGACGAGGCAGCGGCAGCCTGCCAGCCTCCCTCTTCGCGGAGCGGGACATTGCGCAGATCCCCTTCGACTTCACCCAGGTCATGGCGCACCAGCAGACACGGGGAAGCGAGCCGATCAATCGGCTGTATCCGGATCTGGAATACTTCGGTGCCTATGCTGCCTGGCCGTGGGGCGTGAGCCGCCTCATCGATGGCCTCGAGCTCGTGCAGGAAGACCTACCCATCGATCTCGAGCGCGTCGCCGTCACCGGCTGCTCCTTCGCGGGCAAGATGGCCCTCTTTGCCGGGGCCTTTGACGAACGCATCGCCCTCACCATCGCGCAGGAGCCGGGCGGTGGCGGGGCGGCCGCCTGGCGCGTCTCCGAGACCCTCGGGGAGGTCGAGAAGCTGGGCGCGACCGACGGGCGCTGGTTCAGGGAGAGTCTCTTTCAGTTTGCCGGGGAGAATGTCTCGCGGCTCCCGATGGACCACCACGAACTCATCGCGATGATCGCTCCACGCGCGGTCCTTGTGCTCGGCAACTCGGCCATCGACTGGCTCGCGGCCGAGTCGACTTATGTCTCGTGCCGGGCGGCCGAGCGGGTCTGGGACGCCTTCGGCATCTCGGACCGCTTTGGCTTCTCGATTGTCGCCAATCGCTCCCACTGCCAGCTGCCGCCGAGTCAGGCTCCGGAGGTGGAGGCCTTTCTCGACACCTTCCTCCTTGGGCTCGAGGGCCTTGAGACGACGATTCGTCGCCATCCGTATCCACAAGTCGACTACGATCGATGGATGGCGTGGTGGGGGACCGACGAACCGGTGTTTCCCGAGTCCGCCCGGCCCTGAGCGTCGGTCTCAGTCGAGGAAGCGCACGCCCTCGCAGTCGCGTTGAATCAGGTCATCGGCGGTCGGAGAGTCGCGCTCGATCAGGACATGCTCGGCGCGGCAGGCATCCACCGCTTCGAGCACGATGGCCGGCCGGGCGTCCGGTGCGGCAAAGGTGAAGACGACGTCTCTCAGGTCGAGGCCGTGGAGGTGCCGGGCGTAGAGCGCGCGGGCGGGGAGCAGGCCGAACATGCTTGGCTCGGGGTAGGCGCGCTCCCGGAGCGGAACCTCGAAAGGTTCGCGGGGGCCGGTCACGCCCGTCTCTCCCTCTTGCGCCTGAAGAAAGAAACGGTTGACCAGCTCGTCGGGCTGCGCGGCGACCTGCTCCATCGAAATGCCTCCCCGGGCATGAACCCGAATGTCGCTTAGACGCACGTCTTCAATGGGGTGGCCGGGCAGGCCCTGCAGCTGGATCGGGAAACGGCCGTCCACGCCGCTCGCCACGACATGGCTGATGCTCACCCCGCGGATGGCGCCGACCGCAGTACCCTCCGGGCCGCGCGCGCGATTGCCGAGGCGCAGGAAGATCGCGGAGTTGGTCACGTCCCGCATGGCGAGGCCCGTCACGACAACGTTTTCAATCGTCGCCCCATCGACGCTTTCGATCGCAAGGCCGCGGCTGCGCTCGAAGACGCAGTTCGCGATCGTGATGTTGCGAAAGTCCCCGTTCGACTCCGTGCCGAGCTTGATCCGTCCAGTCGGACCATCACGGTCCGGCGAGTGCCGCGTCTTGCGCCCATACGTGCCGTCGAGGAGGGTTCCCAGGTCAAAACCGCAGACGAGGCAGTTTGTGATCGTGACGTTCTCGGTCGGGCGGAGCTCGCCGAGGGCGTAGGAGGTTTTCAGGACGATGGCGTCATCGTTTGGCGTGTTGATCGCACAGTTGCTGATGCGCACGTTGCGGCAGCCGTCGATGTCAAGTCCGTCGCGGTTGGTGTCGACGCGCAGGTTGTCGATCGTGAGGTCGTCCAGGCCGGTC
>JBKHAU010000314.1:0-3921 GCA_046542725.1 Opitutales bacterium | reverse complement strand
CAGGCCGACCTTGCCCGTTCGCTGCTCGCTCCGCATGCGAATCAGCCCGCCAGTGCGATGGAAAACGTGCGCGAGGCGCTCCAGTTGATCCTCTCGACGGCCGATAGCGCGGGGGATCTCGTGCAGCGCCTTCTCGACTTCAGCGACCCTTCGGCGACGCCAAAGCGTGCTCGCGTTGCCGTCGACAAGGAGATCCTCACGGCCACCCGCCTGCTCGCCCTGAACATGCCTCGGCGGGTGCGGCTCACGCCTCATCTCGAAGGCCGGGACTACTGGATCTCGGCGCCACCTTTCTCTGTTCAGCAACTGCTCCTCAACCTCATCGTCAACGCGGCCGACGCGATCGGCGAAGAGGAGGGGTTCATCCGGGTCGAGGCCGGACCGGCACGGATTGGCCCGGCCCACCCCCTGGTGGGCAACGGACTGGAACCCGGTGCCTATGTGGCGTTGCGCATCGTCGACAACGGTCCGGGAGTTCCCGAAAGCCTGCATCGTCGCATCTTCGAACCGTTCTTTTCGACCAAAGGCCGGACCGACCGCAATGGCCTCGGCCTCGCCATGGTCCAACGCATCGTCGAGGAACTGGACGGACACATCACCTTCGAATCCGCGCTCGGCATCGGGACCCGCTTCGAGATCCTTCTGCCCCTCCTTCCACTTTCGCCCGAGCGGGCGGATCCCCCGGCGACGGTTGACCTCCCCGGACGCGCCCTCCATTCTGCCGTGGTGAATCCGTCTCCCGCAGAGAACAAATGCGTGGCGAGTCTGCTCTTTCTGGAGGACGACCCGACGATCTCGCAGGGTGCACGCATCATTCTTGAATCCTGCGGTTTTCGCGTCGAGCACTATACCTGTGGCGAAGAGGCGCTGGCGGCCATGCGGGCCCGTGAAGTGCCTTTTGACCTGGTGCTCTCCGACTACCACCTGCCGGACATGAACGCCGACGAACTCATCACCCAGGCATTGGGATTTGAGGCCGAGCAGCGCTTTGTCCTCGTCTCTGGAAGCATGCTCGACGACGGCCAACTCGGTGACCTCGAGGAGCATGTGTCCCGCATCTTCAAGAAGCCGACGAGCTACTTCACGATCGCGCGTGAAATCCATCTCCTCCTCGGCAACGAGGACGCGCCCGTGCCTGACCTGCGCTGAGACGCACCGAAGCGCGACGGACAGCTCACTCTCCGTCCCCTCGGGACGCCGCGAAGCGCAGCAGCCCTTCCACCACGAACTGCGCGTAAACCGCCGGGAGGGAACGTTGCGAGCGCCCATCGATGAGGCGCTCGCCCGCGTAGTCGCCCTCCGCCGCCCAGGCGTAGACCTCGCCATTGTTCAACACCCAGGGCTCGAGATAGACCACCGGGGCGGGATAGATCCGGTTGGCGAGGAGATTGCGCGCCCAGACGTAGTCGCTGCCCCCGACCGCCGCGGCGTTGGGCCCGCGATAGCGGAAGGGAGACAGGCCGGTGGCCTCTTCCATCGCTTTCGCGAGGGCGCGGGCCAGCGGCACCTCGACCTCGCTGTAGCGCGCCAGCCAGCGGGCGAGCAGCTCGCGGCGCTGGCCCGGCACCGCCACCTCACCGGGAAGGTAGGCCCCGTTGACGAGCAGGTGGCCATGATTGCCCGGCACTGCGGAGGGCGCCTCAGGGTCTGGCCAGGCCTCGGCGTTGAGGTGGAGCGCGAGGACCACATGCGGCCGCCACTGCGCCACGAGCTCGGCCCGCGCGCGAATCTCGGCCAGTCGATAAAAGCGCAGCTCGGCGAGCCGCTGCACCTCCTCCCGCGTCGGCAATTCTCCCCGCTCGCGCAGCAGATCGCGGAAGGCTTCCTCGAAAAAGTCCGCCGGCCGCTGGTCGGTCGCGGGAGTCGACCCCTCGCGCAGCAGCCGCACCTCCGCGCCCCGCTCGCGCAACGCCGCGGCCATGCGTTTCGCCGCCGCCAGGACGAGGTCCCCCTCCCGCACCACCGGGCCTTCGCCGAGGCGGAAGGCCCGGCGTTCCATCTCACCCCACTCGCCCCCGAGGTGCCCGGGATCGATCGCGATCCGCCATCCCTCGAGCAGTGGAGCGTCGCCCGGGCCAGGCGCCGGCAGACGAGGCGCCAGCGTCGCATCCTCCTCCACCGGCAGCTCGAGCCAGAGACCTTGCTCTTCCTCTCCCACCCGCACCCAGACCGCTTCCGGGGTGAACCGAAACCACCGCTCGAGCGCCTGACCCGGCAGATAGACACGCTCCAGCTCCGTCCGCAGGGCGGGCAGCGCGCTCGCCGGCACGGCTTGGCGCAACGCACTCCAGGCGGCCATCTCCGTCGCCCCGAGGGCCGCCCCCTGGACGAGCAAAAGCATCCAAACGAAAAAGCCGGGTCGCGATGCACACATAGCCCCGAGAGAAGCCCACCGCCCGCGTCGACCGCAACCGCAAAGCACCGCCGCGCGATCCTTCCCTGCTCTTGCGCCAAGCGGCAATGTCGGCCCAATTGGACCGCATGCAATTTGTCCTCGAAACGGTTCACGCCTTTTGGCGTCTGACCGAGGAAATGGCGCCTTACCTCTGGCTGGGGTTCCTCAGCGCCGTTGCCCTGCGCATCTTCATCAGCGACGCATGGGTGCGCCGGCATCTCGGTCAACGCGGCTGGCGTCAGACGGTGAAAGCCGCCGTCCTTGGCGTGCCCCTCCCGCTCTGCTCCTGCGGAGTCATCCCGGTGGCGGCGTCGCTAAGGCGACAGGGCGGCAGCGCGGGCGCGGTCACCTCCTTTACCGCCTCCACCCCCCAGACCGGGGTGGACAGCATCTTTGCCACCGCCGCGCTTCTGAACTGGCCCTTTGCCGCCGTGCGCGTCGTGGTCTCGTTTGTCAGCGGTGTGCTCGCTGGCACCCTCGTCGATCGCTTCGCCTCGGGCAAGGACACGACCTCCGCCGAAGACTCCGCCGCACCCGCTTCCGCGGGCGCATGCTGCAAGAGCGCACCCGAGGCCCAGCCCTCTCCGGTCGCCGCGCGCAGTGCCGCCGCCGTCGGCGCTCCCCTCCCCTCATCATGCTGCGGGAGCGAGAAAACCGACGCAACAGTCGCCGTGGCGGAGTCGAGCAGCTGCTGCGGCGGCGAGACCGCCGGCGACGAGATTGCCGAAGAAGTCTGCGGCTGCGCGAGCGACGCCGGGCAGGCCCCCGCATCGGCCTCCTCCTGCTGCGCCGGTTCCAAAGAGACGAAGGCTTCTCCGAACGCGGAGACTGCCTGCTGCAGCAGCGAGGGCGCCGCCGAGGAGCGCCCCTCACTCGGCTCCCGCGTGCGCGAGGCGCTGCGCTTCGGCCTGCTCGTCCTCCCGGCCGATATCGGCAAGGCGCTGCTTTTCGGCCTCGTCCTCGCCGCCCTCCTCACCGTCCTGCTCCCCTCCGACCTCGCCGAGGGCACGTGGACCACCGGCCTCCTCGCCTACCTCGCCACGACGATCGTGGCGGTGCCGCTCTATGTCTGCGCGACGGGCTCCATCCCCATGGCCTATGCGCTCATTCATGCCGGGTTCAGTCCAGGGGCGGCCCTTGTCTTTCTCATCGCCGGTCCGGCGACCAATACCGCGACAGTGAGCGCACTCTGGCAGATGATCGGCGGCCGCGCCGTCTTCATCTACCTCGCGACCCTCATCGGCGTGGCGTGGCTCAGCGGTTTCGTCTTCGACCAGATGGGAAGCGTGCTCGAGATCGGACACCTCCACGGCCACGAGGAGTCTGCCGCTTGGTGGAAGACCTTCTCCGCCGTCACCCTGCTGGCGCTCTTCGCCCTCGCCTACCTCAAACCGCAGCGCTGGTTCGCGCGGTAGCGGCGGGAGGCGCAAAGCCGCTCGGCGCGTCCGGAGGCCGCGCCCTACCCTTGTCCTTGGTGGGGTCGGGCGTGCTCGAACGACCGTTCGCGTGCGGCGCGGCTACCCGAG
>JBKHAU010000313.1:0-3925 GCA_046542725.1 Opitutales bacterium | reverse complement strand
CAAGGAGTCTTCTCTGTCTTTTAAGTACTATCACCCGTGCCTCCCTCACTGCTCACGCGTGTCCTGATTGAGTTCCTTCAGCTCCTGATAGAAAAGCTTCCGCGGCCCGGCCTAGACGCTGCCGGGAAGGACGCCGGGCGTCTCGCGCCAGGTCTTGACCGACTCGAAGCCTTACTTGAGCTGCTCGGGCACCGGCAACGGAAGCTCGAGCATGGCCGTGCGGTGCCCGCACTCGGGCGAAAAGTAATGCGGCCTCGCACCGGTGAAGCGTACCCCGAGGGGAGCGGGGAAGAAGCGGTTATTGTCCCGCACCCAAGCGATGACCCGGTCGACTGCCGCCGCAACCTGATCGACCGGGACGGCGACCTCGGTGGTGGGGACATGGGGCGGGGGCTCCGGCGGAAGGCGGTATAGGAGGCGGTCTCGTGCCGGCCCCCTTCGAAGGGTGGATCATAGCCGAAGAGCTTCGTCAGGTCCTCCGGGTAGGCGCCGCTCAAGGAAAGCCTGGATGGAGGACGCCTGCGCCACTTTCTGCTGGAGATTCTCAAACGACGCCTCGATTCCGGGCATGCGCATGGGGGCCGAAGCTCAGACGAGATGGCGGGGAATGACCTCGTTCCAGGTCTTCGCGAAGATGCGGCGGCCGGCGAGGCAGGCATCGAGGGCGGCATGGATGCGAAAGCTGTCGGGGGTGCAGGTCATCTCGGTGCGGGCGATGAGAGACGGCTTCCAGTCTCCCCGCTGCCAGTGCCGCGTCCAGACGGTCTCGCCGCGGGCCGAACTGAAGTCGTCGGCGCAGGTCGAGTAGCGTTCCTCAGCGCGGTTTGCAAAGATGAGGTCGATCTCCTCGAGGCGCCACTCGCCGCGGTCGTGGATGACCTCGAGGGTCGAACGGCTGTGCTCGAGGTCGCGGTGGAGAGTCCAGTTGGCCTCGCCTGGCTGGAGCTGGGTGAGCGCCGGCTTGGGCGCCGCCTCCGGCGCCTCGAAGACGATCTCCTGGTCGGCCTCGCGCGGAGGGCGCACCGGGAGGTGCAGGGCCGAGGCTCCGGTATGGAGGGTCAACCGCACGGGCTCCGGTGGGGGCCAGGCGAGCGGCCAGAGCGAGGTCGAGAGCGAAAGGCGCACCCGGTGCCCGGCGGCGAAGGCGTGGCCAATGGCGTTGAGCGGCACCTCGACGCGCTCACGCCGCCCCGGCTCGAGCGGCTCGGGATGCTCATGGCTGCGCCGGTGGGTGAGGTTGAGGAGCCCGTAGGAAACGCGCGTGGCCTTGCCGTCGGGGGCGATGTCGGAGAGTCGCACCGCGACCATCGCGACCGGGCGGTTCGACTCCACGGTCAACTCAGCGACCGGCGTGCCGAGGACCTCGAGGGGCTCGGCGAGGGGCGGTGTCTGCCAGAACAGGGAGCCACCATCTTCCTCCCGCTGGTCTGCCGGCAGATCGGGCGTGGCGCTATAGGAGCACCATTTGCCGGCAAACTGACCGACGCTGAGAGGCGACTGGATCTCGAGCACGGTGCCGGGCTCGGCCTCCACGCCTTCGCCCAGACGGTGGCCGGAGCCAAGGGGAAAAGGACGCCTTTCGAGGCGCGGCGAGGGCCATGCGGGCTCCCCCGCCCAGCGGCCCGCGCGCTCGGCGTAGCGGGTGGCGGGCGGCGCGCTGTCCTGCATCCAGACACGCAGCTGGGGCTCGTCCATGATGCCGGTGTCGCGCCCTTTCAGCCAGTGGTCCCACCAGCGCAGACACTCCTGGAGAAAACCGATCGCGGGTCCCGGCACGCCCATGTGCGGATACTTGTGCGACCAGGGGCCGATGAGCCCGAGGGACGGCGATTTCAAGCCCTCGAGGAGGCGGAAGACGGCGTTGGAATAGCCATCGGCCCAGCCGCTCACGCTGAAGACGGGACACTCCACGGCGGCAAAATCCTCGCAGATAGAGCCGTGCTTCCAGTAGGTGTCGCGCGTCTGGTGGCGCAGCCAGTGAAGGACCCAGAGGCCGCTCTGCTCGAGGCGTTGCTCCCAGAGCTCCCGCCAGCGTTCGCCGACGAGGGCAGGATCGGGCGGCGACGAGTTGTAGGCGAACATCGTCGAGGCCCAGGAAAGGTTGTCCCCCAGAAGGCAGCCCCCCATGTAATGCACATCGTCGGCATAGCGGTCGTCGGTCGAGGCCACGCTGATGATGGCCTTGAGTTCGGGCGGACGGCGTGCCGCGACCTGAAGGCCGTTGAATCCGCCCCACGAGATGCCGAACATCCCGACCTGCCCATCGCACCACGGCTGGGCCGCGATCCACTTCAGGATCGCAAGGCCGTCCTCCTGCTCCTGCTCGATGTATTCGTCGAGCAAGACACCCTCGGAGTCGCCGCTCCCCCGCATGTCGACGCGCACCCCGGCATAACCATGCGCGGCAAACCAGCGGTGATTGGCGGCATCGCGGGCGGCCGTGAAGTCGCGCTTGCGATAGGGGATGAACTCGAGGATCGCCGGGATCGGGTGCTCCTCCGCGTCGGGCGGGAGCCAGAGCCGCGCGGCCAGGCGCGTGCCGTCGGGCATCGGGATCCAGGCGTTTTCGATTTCCCGCACCGCTCCGGCGTCGATCGTCTTCATGCTCCGTTGCCCTCCACTTCTTCGATATCGAATTCCAGTCGCTCGCGGAGGGCTTCGAACTGCTCGTGAAGGCCCTCCCGGCTGTCGGCTCCGAAATGGAGGTGCGCGAGGTCGTAGCTGTAGCTGTCCTCCGTCGCGTCCTCGCTCAGCCGCTTGCCCGCCTCCGCCTCGATCTCGATGACGACGCCGGGAAACTCGCGCTTCACCGCCGCGAGGTTCTCCGCCGAAGGCACGGCACGGACAAAGCCGTCGCGAAAGCGCCGCACGTAAAACTTTGCGCCAAACGCAGCGGGGCCCTCGCCCCGCGACCAGTCCGGGTCCTCCCCGAGGGCGAGCTGCACGGCGATGGCCTCGTCGGAGTCACCGTCGACCTGACGAAAGATTTCGGCATGTGACTGCGAGACCCGCGGGTTGACCTCGAGGAGGCCGAAGCGGTCCTCCTCCGGATCATGGAAGAACTCGATGTTGAAAGGCGAGTCATCGAGCCCGAGGCGGGCGATCACTCGCCGGGAGATCTCGCCCATGCGCTCCTCGATGGGCCGGGGGAGGGAGGACGGGTATTCGTAGTTGAGAAATGATGACGTGTTCGGGTAGTTGAGCGAGTCGACGAGACCGTAGAGCGTGATCTCGCCGCGATGGACATAGCCCGTGACGGTGTGGAGCGACCCCTTCATCGATGCCTCGACGATGCAGTGGCGACCGTCCACTCGCCGCACTTCCTCGGGCAGGTCCGCCCGCTCGAGGATGTGGTTGAAGGGCCGTGCGATGCGCTCGATGTTGCCGCGGATCTGCTCAAGTGCCTTGTCCAGCTCCGCGCGGTCGGAGACCTTGTAGGCGAGATAGGAGCCGGTCCCTTTCACCGGCTTGATCCAAAATGGAAAATCGATCTTCACGCCGTCGGCGGCGTCCTCAGCAAAGGGATCGAGCGCCTCGAACGCCGGGCAGGCCTCGGGGGCGGCGCGTTCCTGCTCGAGGCGCGACCAGTACTTGTGCTCGCACTTGAGGGTGCTCTCGAGAGTCGGGCCGGGAAGACGGTGCGTATCCGTTAAGACGGCGAGCAGCGAAGTGGCCGGAAAGTCCCAGAAGGTGACAATCCCGTCCGGCGCACCGCCGAAATTCCGGAGCCGCTCCTCGGCCTTTTCGAGCGCCCCGGTGAAGGTGAAGCGGCCGCCGCCCTTGATCTCATCGTAGGAGAGCAGTTCGTGGAAGTGGTAGCGGTCGGCGTGGCGCAGGTCCTCCAACTCCTGGCGATTGAACGGGTCGAGCCCGATGAGAAAAATGTCTTTCTGGGGGGCGAGCATGAGCAGTTCCTCGGGGGCGA
>JBKHAU010000312.1:0-3929 GCA_046542725.1 Opitutales bacterium | reverse complement strand
CTCCCACATAGCTGTAAGAAGGCTTGAAAACCGATGCTGGAGCGTGCCAACTGAAGGCTCCGCATTTCCCTCCATTTGTGACGTGTTTTCGAGCATCTCTCTGCTCGCTCTTTCCCGTCTCCTTTATGTCTCCTTCTGAATCTTCAGCCGCTCGAGGAGCCATCCACCAAGACGCGTCGGCCGGGCGCGCTCAACTGACCATCGTCGGGATCGGGGGCTTCGGCCGCGGGACTCGCCGCCCTGAAGGCGCGCTTTCGCCATCTTCCGGAGACTAAAAGCGCGCCACAGTCCTGCGCCGGATCAGGCGACGCATGCAGATGCAGCCCCTCGAAGGGCTTGATGAAGACCTCATCGGCAAGCCGCTCGCTCATCTCTTCGAGGGTTCGTCCGGGTTCCCGACGAGGGCCGCGGCTCCGATCCGATCGCGGCCGAAGAAAAGGACACCGCGCCGACGGGCCACGGCCTCTTCAGCGCGCGGGAGCGCCTGCGTCTCTTCGGAGGGACCATGGAGGTCGAGAGCGCGCCGGGCAAGGGCACGCGCATCACCGCCTGCGTGCCGCTCACGCGGCGGGATCCCGATGCGCCGACACCTCTTTCTTGCCACCCCGAACCACCGTCCTAACCTCTGCTCACCATGCCACCGACCCCTGCTCAGACCCGACCCTGCCAGATCTTCGTGGTGGAAGACCACGCACGCCTGCGCTCCCTCCTCGAGACCTTTTTCTCGATGCAGGAAGACATTGTCTGCTGCGGCGCCGCCTCCAGTGCTGAAGAGGCCCTCCCGCTCATCGAAGCGCAGCAGCCCGACATCGTCGTCGCCGACCTCTCCCTCCCCGAAATGAGCGGCATCGACCTCATCCGGCAACTCCGTACGGCGCGGCCCGGCCTCCGCTGCATCATCCTTTCCGGGCACAATGAATCCCGCTACGCCACCCAGGCCATCGAGGCCGGCGCCGTCGGCTACATCCTCAAAGGCAATCCGAAGGAAATCGCGGACGCCGTCCGCCGCTGCCACCAGGGGGAAACGGTCCTTTCCGAGGGCCTTGACTAGACCCCCTTGCGCACCGCGGGAAGACCATCCGGCGAACCCCGCGCGCCGGCTTCCTCAGCGGCAGAGCCGCATGATCTCGAGGCCGAGGCGTTGGAGGGGCAGTTCGCGGGCGACGGCGCCGCGTTTCATCGCCTCGTGGGGCATGCCGTAGACGACACAGGTGGCCTCGTCCTGGCCGATCGTCTCGGCCCCCGCCTCGCGCATTTCGAGCAGCCCGCGGGCACCGTCGTCGCCCATCCCGGTCATGATGACGCCGACTGCGTTGGGGCCGGCATAGCGCGCGGTGGAGCGAAAGAGCACGTCGACGGAGGGCCGATGGCGACAGACGAGCGGCCCGTCGCGCACCTCGACGTAGTAGCGCGCCCCGCTGCGCTTGAGCAGGAGGTGGCGATTGCCCGGCGCGATGAGGGCGCGCCCGCGCAGGACCGAGTCACCCGTTTCGGCCTCCTTCACCGAGATCGCACACAGCGAGTCGAGGCGCTTCGCGAAGTTGGCCGTGAACTTTTCCGGCATGTGTTGCACGATGAGGAGACCGGGGGCGTCGAGGGGTAGACTCTCGAGAAGCTCACGCAGCGCTTCGGTCCCTCCCGTGGAGGCGCCCACCGCGACAATCTTCTCCGTCGTCTCGAGCATCGCTCGGGAGCGGGCGCGCGGAAGCACGGCGTCAGCATCGAGCTTGGGCGAGGGCTCCGGCGTCGAGGCCGCCGCGGGCGCGGAGGCCGGCTTCGCGGGCGCGGGAGAGCGCTTTCCCGGGGTGCGCAGGCGGGCTCGGGATGCCGCTTTGACGACGTCGCAAATGCGCACCGCCGACTCCTCGAAAAACTGTTTTGTGCCCAGCTTGGGCTTGGTCAGGATCTCCACCGCGCCCCGCTCGAGCGCGGCCAGGGCGGTGCTGGAACCGGCTTCCGTCAGGCTCGAACAGATCACCACCGGCATGGGGTGCTGCCGCATGATCTTGCCCAGAAACGTGATCCCGTCCATGCGCGGCATCTCGACGTCGAGGAGGATGACGTCCGGCTTCTCCTGCGCGAGGCGGGCCACCGCAGCATAGGGATCGCTGGCCGTCGCGATCACCTCGATCGCCGGATCAGACTCCAGGACCGCTTTCAGGGTCTGGCGCACGGAGGCGGAATCATCGACGATGAGGACGCGAATCTTGGGGGGGCTCATAGTATACAGGCGGGTTTCTGGTAAACCGCGGACGCCACCATGCGCAAGGGCAGCCCGAGGCCAAGCAGCGACTCCGAGTGTCCGACAAAGAGATAGCCGCCCGGCTTCAGATGACGGCACAAGCGCTCCACCACCCGCTGCTGCGTGGGCCGATCGAAGTAGATCGCCACATTGCGGAAAAAGATGAGCTCGAACTGGTCCCGCACCGGGTAGTCCGCATCCATGAAATTGAGGGGGTGGAACTGAACGCGCGCACGCAGCGCGGGCACGATGCGCACGAGGTCCTTGCCTCCTGCCCGCGAGCGCAGGAGATACCGACGTCGCAGCTCGGTCGGGACCGGCTCCACCCGTTCATGCGGATAGATCGCTTCCCGGCCCCGCGCCAGCATCGACGCGGAGATATCGGTCGCGAGGATACCAAAGTCGAAGCTGCCCCGGACCTCGCCAAATTGCCGCAGGACCATCGCGAGGGTGTAGGGTTCCTCGCCGGAGGAACAGCCGGCGCACCAGGCGCGCAGCTGCCAGGGTTGGCCGCCCCCGGGATCGAGCGCAGGCAGCCCGGTTGCGGAGAGGTAGTCGAAGTGGCGCGCCTCGCGGAAGAAGTCGGTCTTGTTCGTCGTGACCGCGTCCACAAAAGCCTGGCGCTCGCCCTCGCCCTCCGGGGACTCGAGCAAAAACGCGACGTAGGCCTCGAGGGTGGCAAAGCCCAATGCGCGCAGCCGCCGCTGAAGGCGGCTGCGCAGCATGGGAAGCTTCGAATCAGGCATCTTGATGCCCAGCGTCCTCGTGATCAGAGCGGAGAGCTCACGGAAACTTGCGGCGGAGAGCCGGAGTTCTTCCGCGCCTCGGAAGTCGGTCGCGTTGGCTGGTTTCGAGGCTGGCAAGGATTGCGCCGTTCGGGGTTTGAAGCGGAGGGGCAACTAGGCTTCGCCACCGCCTTCGAGGAGGGCGAGTTCGTCGGACCCGAAGACGCTCTCGAGTTCGAGAATGATGATGAACTCGTCGCCGCGCTTGCCCATGCCGGCGATGAGTTCGCTGCGCCATCGCATCGCGATGGAGGGCGGAGGATCGATCTCGTCAGGGGTGATCTCGATGACCTCGTGGACACTGTCCGCGATGCCCCCGACGACGGTCGCCTCCCCTTCGAGCTCGAGTTCGAGCACGAGGATGCGCGAGAGCACGGTATCCTCGCATGGAGCGAGGCCGAACTTCGCACGCAGGTCCACCACAGGGATGGCGGAGCCGCGCACATTGACCACGCCCCGCATGTAGTCCGGCGCCGTCGGCACCTTCGTGATCTGTGTCACCTCGAGGACCTCGCGCACGTATTTCACATCGATCGCGAAGGTCTCCTCGCCGAGTCGCAGGGTGATGTATTGGGAGGATGCTGAGATAGTGCTCATGGCCGTGCCCCTTTAGTAGCGGTGGAACTCGAGGTCGCGCGCATCGCCCGCGCCCTGCGCATCGTCGAAGCGGATCGAAACCCCCTTTGCGCCCGTCTTGGCGGTCGTCGGTTTGGGACCGCTGACCGGTTGGGTCTCGCGGCGCGGGGCCGAAAAGCCCGCGGCCGCGGGCGTAGTGCCGGCGCGGGGTGTCGCGCTTCCCGCGCCACCGCCCTGGTCCACCTTGAAGAACTCGATGCTCGACTGCAGTTGCATCGCCTGACTGGCGAGCTCCTCGGCGGTGGAGGCCATTTCCTCCGAAGCAG
>JBKHAU010000311.1:0-3932 GCA_046542725.1 Opitutales bacterium | reverse complement strand
CGTCGACGAGTGGACGCAGGTCGACCTCACCGATCTGGGCACCGGCGTGAGCGAACTGGAGTTCTCCCTCAGCTCGAGCGATGTGGGGGAGTTCGGCATGAACACCCCGGCCTACTTCGCCCTGGACACCTTCGTCGCCGTGCCCGAGCCGTCGAGCACGGCGGCCCTCCTTGGTGCAGTCGCGATGCTCGGCGGTCTCGTCCGGCGACGGCGCTAACCCTTCGGCCCACGCCTTCTTCATTTTCCATCACAGTTCAAGACACAGGCAGCCGCGCGGAGATTGTTTTCGCGCGGCTGTTTGTTGAACCTCTCGACCATGCCGTCCCGGCTTCATTGCTTCATCGCCATGACCTGCGCCCTGCTCGGCGCAGTGGGTGGGCGTGCCCAGGAGGCCGATGGGGCCGGCGACCTCGTCGAACTCCCGGATTTCACCGCCTCGGCCTACACTTTCGGGATCGAGGCGGACGACTTTCCCGGCCAGGTGGCGGTCTTCGACCGCACTTTCCTGGAAGACCAAGCGGTGCCGAGTCTTGCCGAGCTGCTCGAGGTCCACGCCGGAATCCCCCTGCGCTCGACCTCGGGCAATCGCGCCACCGCGACCGTCGACCTGCGCGGCTATGGGGAAAACAGTGGCCTGCGCACGCTCATCCTCGTCGACGGGCTGCCCCTCAACCGCGCCGACATGAGCGCTCCCTCCTGGCTCGAGGTGCCCCTGGGCAACGTCGATCGGGTCGAGATCCTGCGCGGTCCGCAGACCGCGCGATTTGGGGACTTCGCCGTTGGGGGCGTGATCAACATCATCACCCGGCTCGATCCCGGCGATGCGCCCGAGACAGAGGTTGCCGGCGGAGTCGGCACCGATGGCCTGCGTTGGGCGCGCCTGCGGCACAGCCGGCCTCTCGGGAGCGGGGCGCTCTCCACCGCACTGGACCGCAACCAGACCGACGGCTACCGCGACAACGGTGGCTACGCTGCCTCCTCCCTCGGCCTGAACTACGGCCGGGCCACTCCAGGCGGGGGCGAGGTGCGCCTTGGCCTGCTCGCGGTGGACGACGAGATCGAGTTTCCCGGGCCAGTTGTCGGCGCGCCGGGCGGCGGTTTTCCGGAAGATCCCCGGCGCACACCCTACGGAGAACTGGCCGACCAGTTCTTCAGTGAGGGCGCGCGTTTGCAGGGGGCCGGCTCCTGGATCCAGCCGTTGGCGGAAGGTGCGCTGCGCCTTACCTCCCGCACCGGCGCCGCCTGGCAGCAACGCGAAGCCAACTTCGGCCCGGGCTCCCACTCGGACAACACCCAGCGGCAGGCGCGCCTCTCCTCGCACCTCCAGCGGAAGAGCGAACACCGCTCCTGGGGCCTCGGTCTGGCGGGCACCTATCATGGCCTCGAAGTCGTCCGCTGGGCCGAACAGATCCGCCAGACGGCGTTGGGCGAGGCCACCCTCGACCGCTCCTCGGCCGCGATCTTCGCCGACGCGGGCTGGAGCCCACTCGAGTCACTCGAGCTGACCGGCGCCCTGCGGCTCGAAACCAACCGCCTCGAAGGGCGCTCGACTGATCGCGTTCGCCCACAGGACCCGCGACTCAACTTCGACCGGGGGCGCACGAGTCATGGCACCGCGGCGCAGCTTGGCCTCCTTTTCCGCCCCGTTCCGGGCCTGCGCGTGTGGACGCGTTACGACCGGCTCTATCGCTTCCCTGTCGCCGACGAGGTGGCCTTCTACCAGGGTCTGCCGTCGTCGCGCCCCTTCAATGACGAACTCGAGCCGGAGACTGGTCACAACCTGGAGTTCGGCGGCGAGTTCGTCGGGCGGGGCTGGAGTCTGCAGGCCAATTCCTTTGTCCAGCGCCTGGACGGTGCCATCACCTACGACTTCCTCCTCAACGAGAACCGCAATTTCGCCGACGTCGACCGCCACGGGCTGGAGCTTCGCCTCCGCCTCGAGGGCGACCGCTGGAGCTTCAATGCGGGCGGCACCTGGCTCGAGGCTACCTACGCCGACGGACGCTTCGAGGGAAAGAGCGTGCCGCTGGTTCCATCCCACACCCTCCAAGCCGTCGGCACGCTGGAGCCTCTCGAGCACTGGCAGCTCACGGCCGAAGTCGTGCATCATGCCAAGGCGTACGAGGGGAGTGACTACGCCAACACCCAGCCAGTCCTCCCCGCCTGGACTGTCCTCAATCTCCAGAGCCGTTTCGCCCTCTCCCCTGCGACCAGCCTTTACCTCCGCCTCGACAATGCTTTCGACCATGCCTACGCCACCGTCAAGTTCACCGGCACCTGGTATCCGATGCCCGGTCGCCAGTTTCGCGCCGGCGTCCGCCATCGCTTCTAGGCTCTTGCCGCTCCGCCTCCTCGCCGCCAGCGGGGGGCTCGCGCTCTCCCTCGCCGCCGGCCCCTACCCGCCGGAGGCGGGCCTCGAGGGCTCCACCGCACTCTCGAGCGAGGATCCCGCGATCGTGGCCTGGGCCACCGGTTGGACGGACTATCTACCGGGCCCCGAGGCCAGCGAAACCTTTCAAACGCCCGACCTCGCGCTCGGCCCCGCCGCCCCACCCGGCGCCCGGGACCCATTCGACATCGTCTCCCTCGGCCGCGGCGGCAGTATCGTGCTGACCTTTGCCTGGCCCATCGCCGACGGCCCCGGCGCCGATTTCGCCGTTTTCGAAAACGCCAACGTGCCGGGCTTCCTCGAACTCGCCTTCGTCGAGGTGAGCAGCGACGGGCTGAACTATGTCCGTTTCCCGAGCGACTCACTCACGCCCGAGCCCGTCGGCCCGTTCGCCAACACGATGTTCGCCGACAACATCGACGGGCTCGCGGGCAAGTACGAGATCGGCTACGGCACCCCCTTCGACCTCGCGGATCTCGCCGGCACGGAGGGCCTCGACCTCGGTGCCATCACCCACCTGCGCCTCATCGACATCGTCGGGGACGGCAACACGACCGACACCTCGGGCGACCCGATCTTCGATCCCTATCCCACGAGTGGCTCCGCTGGCTTCGACCTCGACGCCGTCGCCGTCCTCCATCGCGCCGCCATCCCTCCGCCCGCCGACACCACCCTGACCACGCAGACCGACGGCTCCCTTCGCCTCGGCTGGACCGGGCAGGCGGGCCTCACTTACCGCGTCGAGCGCTCTCCCGACCTCTCCACTTGGAGTCTGCTCGAGAGCCGCCCGGCGACCGACTCCGGAAGCGATGCGGTCGATCTGCCGGCCCCCGGGGCAGGTCCGGAGTTCTACCGTGTGCGCGCGGTCCTCGAGGACTGAGGACAAGCGGGCCCTTCGCGAGCGGTCCGCTCAGCGGCACTTCCAGCCGACGCGGCCGCGCTTCGAAGGGAGAGCGAGTGTTGCGCAGACTGCCTATGGGTTTGACCCCTACTCGGGTCCGATGGGAAAGCTCTCCGACGGAATGGTTCATCTTTGTCAGGAGGAGGCGTGGTTGGGCGAACCTGGAGGCGTGCAAGCGTCCCTCGAAGCGATCGAGGCGGCCCTGCTGACACAGCCCGCCCCACAGTGGCTCCCGGCTCCCTTCACTGCAGCGGAGGCGCAACAATGGGCGGGCAACATCGTCAGGGCCAAGGAGACCGCACAGTCCGCCATCGACGTCGAGGCGCAAGGAGCCAACGAGGCGTCAGTGTTCCCCTTGCCGTTGTCTCCGGACCAGAGAGACCTCAGGAGCCGGCGAGGACGACGGCGTCGCCGCGTTCGGGAGCGACCCCATCGACGAGCTTGCAGTAGGCCACTCGTTCGGAGACACGGGTGACTTCGATGCGGCAGGTCACTTCCCCCTCAAACACTTCGAGGATCTCGCCGGTGGAGGGATCGGTGAGGATCTCCCCGGTCTCCTTGACCTCGAAGATCTGGCCGGGGCTCACGCCATAGTCGGAGCCGCGGTTGATGATGATGACATCATTGGAGCGGACCATGACG
>JBKHAU010000310.1:0-3939 GCA_046542725.1 Opitutales bacterium | reverse complement strand
CAAAGGCCTCGAAGGCGGCGCGGGGGTCGCGGCCGGGCTTGGCGAGTTCCTCACAGATGTCCTCGAGGGTGGGCAGGCCGAGGCCGGCGGAGTCGTCGATGTAGCGCTCCAGAGCGATGCCCCGCACGCGGTGCTCGTCGCGCACGAGGGCGCTGACGTCGCAACCGAGGTCGTGCGCGATCTTCGTCACCACGCCGTAGCGCTCGGGGTGGACCGCACTCGCGTCGAGCGGGTTTTCGCCGTCGGAGATGCGGAGGAAGCCGGCGCACTGCTCAAAGGCCTTGGGCCCGAGTCGCGGCACATTTTTCAGTTCCTCGCGGGAGCGGAAGGCGCCGTGCGTGTTGCGGTGGGTGACGATGTTTTCGGCGAGCGACGGGCCGAGGCCGGAGACGTAGGCGAGGAGCTGCTTGGAGGCGGTGTTGAGCTCCACCCCGACCTTGTTCACGCAACTGATGACAGTGTCGTCGAGGGACTTGCGCAGGTCACCCTGGTCGACGTCGTGCTGGTACTGGCCGACGCCGATCGACTTCGGATCGATCTTCACGAGTTCGGCCAGGGGGTCCATCAGGCGGCGGCCGATGGAGACGGCGCCGCGCACCGTGAGGTCGTGGTCGGGGAACTCCTCGCGCGCCACGTCGGAGGCGGAGTAGATCGAGGCGCCGCTCTCGTTCACCATCACGACGGCGACAGAGGGCGGGAGCCCCAGGGCGCGGACAAAAGCCTCCGTCTCGCGGCCCGCCGTGCCGTTGCCGATGGCGATGGCCTCGACCTTGAACTGGGCGACGAGGGCGGTGAGCTTCTCGCGCGCCTCGTCGGTCCGGCGCTGGCCTTGGTCGGGGTAGACGACGTCGTTGTGCAGGAGCTTTCCCTGCGGGTCGAGGAGCACGACCTTGCAGCCGGTGCGGAAGCCGGGGTCGATCGCGAGCACGGTCTTGCGGCCCAGGGGGGAGGCGAGGAGCAGCTCGCGCAGGTTCTCGGCGAAGACGCGGATGGCCTCGGCGTCGGCCCGCTCCTTGGACTCCATGCGCAGGTCGGTCTCGAGGCTGGGCGAGAGGAGGCGCTTCCAGGCGTCGTGCGCGGCCGTGCGGACCTCCTTCGCGGCGGGGCTGCCGTTGAGGACAAAGCGGCGCTCGAGGACGGCGTGGGCGGTCTCGGCGGGAATCTCGAGACGGAGAAAGAGAAAACCCTCCTTTTCGCCCCGGCGCATCGCGAGGAGGCGGTGGGAGGGGGCCTTGGCGAGGGGCTCGGTCCACTCGAAGTAGTCGCGGAACTTGGCCGCCTCGGGGGAGTCCTTCAGGCTGGAAAGGGTGCGGGAGGAGATGACGCCCTTCTCGGCGTAGAGCGCACGCAGCTCGCCGCGGGCCCCGGCGTCGTCGCTCATCCGTTCGGCGAGGATGTCGCGTGCGCCGGCGAGGGCCTCGGCACCATCCTCGATGGTCCCGCCCTTGCCGTCGTCGGTGGTGTAGTCACGCCCGGCATAGGCGGCGGCCTCGCCCGCTGGATCGGTCGCCGGGTCCTGCGCCCAGAGAAGGTCGGCCAGAGGGGTGAGGCCTTTTTCCTTCGCGATCGTGGCGCGGGTGCGGCGCTTCGGCCGGTAGGGCAGGTAGAGGTCCTCGAGCGCGGTGAGCGTCGTCGCGCCCTCGATCGCAACCTTCAGTTCGTCGGTCAGGAGATCTCGCTCGGAGAGGGACTGGAGGATGGCGCCGCGGCGGGCATCGAGCGCGACGAGCGCCTCGAGACGATCGCGGATGGCGGCGATCTGGACCTCGTCGAGGTTGCCGGTGGCCTCCTTGCGGTAGCGGGCGATGAAGGGCACGGTCGCGCCGGTGGCGAAGAGCTCGGCGGTGGCCTTCACCGAGGCGGGCGGGAGGACGAGTTCGGACGCGATCTGGGCGAGGTGACGGGGGTCGGCGGGAGGCATCTTTCGGGAACGGAAAAAGCGGCGGATGCTAGGAGCGCGGCCGTGGGCGCCAACTCCGAAATGGGCGCTCTCGCGCGCGCGCCCGAGGGAGGGCTTGCCTCGCGCCGGCCGGACGGGCAATTTGCGCAGGATGGCGACGTTTGGAAAGGCCTGGAAGGGCATCGTTGGGCTGGGAGCAACGGTCCTTCCGCTGCCCGCGAGCGAGCCGCCGGCGCCGGGCCCGGCCGCGCCCATCGCGCTGCGCCTCGAGGGGGATCTCTTTGCCCTCATCGGCGAAGCGCGTGCGGCCGGCGCGAGCGAAGGCGAGATCCTCGAGCACCGCATCTTGCGGGCTCTTCAGCTCGATGACCGCGATGCCCTCGTGACGATGGCCCGGGACCTCGCGAAGACCGAGGTGCCCTTTGGCGAGGGGCGCCTTTTTTCAAACGCGGCGGCGCGCGATGGCTTTGTCGCAGCGGTGCAGGCACTGTTTTTCGACGAGGCGGGCGACCTTGCGGCCTTTCGCGAAGCGGTGGCGACGGCACGGGTGAATTCACCGCAGTGGATGCGGCTGCTCGGGGTCGATGATCTGGCGGCCGAGGTGGATCGGCGGCAGGGCGGCGGGCAGGTGTCGCTCGAGATCGCCCTGGCCACCGCCGACGGCGGCGAGACGACGCTCGCGGCGCTTCTCGAGGGGCGCAAGGGGCTGCTCCTCGACTTTTGGGCGAGCTGGTGTGGCCCGTGTATCCGCGCCATGCCGGACCTCAAGGAACATGCCGACGCCTGGCGTCCCCAGGGCCTCGAGGTGGCCGGCGTGAATACCGACCAGCAGGACCAGCCAGAGCACGCGGCGCGCATTCGCGAGCGTTTCGCGATCGATTTTCCCTGGCTCCTCGAGCCGCCGACCGACCCCCTTGCCGGACCGCTCGAGATCGACTCGATCCCGCGCATGGTCCTGCTCGACCCGACGGGGCGGGTGGTCTTCAACGGCCACCCCGCCGACCGGGAACTGCGCACCGCGCTGGCGAAGCTGGGGATCACTCCGTAGCAGAGTCGGAATCCGCGGAGTGGTTGAGGTGGAAGGGAATCTGGATGCGGGTTCTCACCGGTTTGCTCTCCGGATCGTCGGCCGGTTCCCATCTCCACCGTTTGACGGCCTCCAGCGCGAGATAGCCGAAGAGGGCGTGATCGGCTGCGTCGACCGATGCGTCCTCGACCACACCCTCGGCGTTGAAGGCGAACACGATCGTGGTCGAGGAGCCGTCCACCAGGCGTTGCAGGGCGAGGGGGAACGCGGGGGTTGGGAGGGCGATGGCCGTGCGGCCCATGAAGGTGTAGGGCGGGAGGGCGTCGGGAGGGGCGTCGGTGGTGGGGAGGGCGGCGGCGAGCCGGCGCTGCGCTTCCTCGAAGGTTTCGGCCGACTCGAGGTTCGCCGGCAGCGGGCCCCAGCCGGGCAGCTCTCCGGAGACGTCGCGGAGAAGCATCCGCAGATCGTCGAGGGGCGCTTCGGAGACGCCGGGATAGAGGAGGAGGGCGGCGAGCATAGGGGCGATCGGGCGCTCGCGATCCTCCATTGCCCTGGCCCAGCTCGCACGCGCTTCCGCGACTCCCTCCGCGCCGTGAGACTCCATCAATTGGAGGGCGTGTCGGGCGGCAAGCCCCGGGACCTCATCGGCATAGGCGTCGACGAGCGCAGCGGCCGCCTTCTCATCGTTGAGCGGGCTTTCGGGGAGTGTGTAGATTAAATAAAGTGCGTTGGCGCCTTCGATCAGAGCGCCTTCCTGGAGAGCCCGTTGGGCGGCTTTCTCGGCTCCTGCGAAGTCCCGCTCAGGCAGGCTAAAATAGTGTCCGATCGTCCAGAGGTGGCCTTTCTCCAGGCCCTGCGCGACGGCCCAATCGACCCAGAAGCGTCGTTCATCGAGGTCCCGGGCGAGGTCTCGTCGGGTGGCGAGCCACTCAATCGCTTGGCGATGGCCGTCGAGGGCGGCGGTCTCGAGCCAGAATCGGCCTTCCTGACGGGCCTCATGGTCGGGCTCGTT
>JBKHAU010000309.1:0-3948 GCA_046542725.1 Opitutales bacterium | reverse complement strand
TGCTGGTCGAACATCGTCGCCTCCATCACCCTGTCCATGATCCCCGAGGCGACGCGGCCGAGCGCCGACATGCCGGCCGCGCCGCCGCCGACGAACACGTCGCGCTGGGGGTTCTCGGCGGCGTCCAGTATCGCCCGCGCCGCCACCTCCGGCGGGTCGCCGCCGAGGTCGAAGCCCCCTTCAAGCATACGATGCAGCACCTGGCGGTCGCCCACCGGGGTCCGCACGAGCCGGCCTCCGAGGCGCTCCATCCAGCGATCGAGGGCGAAGTTGCTCATGACGGTCGCGACGAGGGTCTGTTCGGCGAGCGCGCCCTCCCGCAGAAGGTGGCGCGCGAGAAGGGCAAGCACGGCGTCACCGGGCACGACCGTGCCGGTCTCATCGACGAAGAGCACGCGGTCGCCGTCCCCGTCGTGCGCCAGGCCCAGATGAGCGCCGGTGGCGCGCACCTGTGCGGCCAGCGCAGCCGGCGCCTCGCTGCCCACGCCGGCGTTGATGTTGTGCCCGTCCGGCATGACTCCGAGCGCGCTCACTTCGGCGCCCAGTGCGCGCAGGACAGCCGGGGTCGTCTCAGCCGCCGCGCCGTGCGCGCAGTCGACCACGAGGCGGCAGCCGGCGAGGGCGCCGGCCGGCAACTGGCCTGACGCGAAGCGCCGGTAATCCTCCGCCCCATCGATCCGTTCGACCTGCCCACCGAGCCGGCGCACAGGCGCACTCTCCGCTTCGATCGCCTCCTCGAGGGCGGCCTCGAGTGCTTCACTGAGCTTGGTCCCCCCCGCCCCGAAGAACTTGATGCCATTGTCCGCGGCGGGATTGTGCGACGCCGTCACGACCACTCCGAAGCTGGCTTCACGCTCGCGCACGGCGAGCGCCACGGCAGGCGTCGGGACCACCCCCGCATCGAGCACGCACGCACCAGCCGCCGCCCAGCAGGCGCCGAGGTGCCGCGCGATGGCTTCCCCGCTGTGCCGGGGGTCGCGCCCGAGGACAATCAGAGGGCGACCACCCGACGGCCGCTCGCCCGCCAGAACGCGTAGCGCAGCCCCTGCCAGGCGCTCGAGAAAGGGCGGTTGAAAGACTTCCGCCGCGGCTGCCGCACGGATTCCGTCAGTTCCGAAATAGCGTCCCATCAGAGCCCCTCGAAAAAGACCCGCGCGCGCTCGAGCCAGTCTGTCACGCGGCCGTCGGCCAGAGCCACGCGGGCCTCGGCGAAACCATCCTCGAGGGTCGGCACTTTCCCCCCGAGATGGAGCGCGACGCCGGCATTGAGGACGAGTGTCTCGCGCAACCCGGGATCGCCTCCGCCAGCGAGGAGGGCGCGGAAGGCAGCGACGTTTTCCGCCGGAGTGCCGCCCCGGATCGTCTCCGCCGGGTGAGGCACCAGTCCCACTTGCTGCGCCGTCCACTCTCCGTCGAGGGCATCGTAGGTTCCGATGCCGGCCACCAGATTGCGCCCGGCGACGGTCAGCTCGTCCATCCCGCGCCCGTCGTCGAGGGTGCAGTGAGCGGCCACGCCGCGCTCCACGCCGAGCCGGGTGAGGGCCTCGGCGAGCGGCGCTACCCAGGCCGGCGACGCCACCCCGAGGAGCTGGCGCCGTGGTCGCGCGGGATTGATGAGCGGCCCCAGGATATTGAAGATCGTGCGCCGGCCCTCGGCCGCGAGCTCGAGGCGGACCGGCATGATGCTCTTGAAGGCCGGGTGAAAGGCGGGGGCGAAAAAGAAGCAGAAGTCGAGCTCTTCAACGCAGGCCCGCAGGACCGCCGGATCGGCCTGCACGGTCACCCCGAGAAGCCCCAGAAAGTCGGCCGCCCCGCTCTGCGAAGTGATCGCACGGTTGCCATGTTTGAGGACCGGCTGCCCGCAGGCAGCGACGATGATGGCCGTCGCGCTCGAGACATTGAAGCCGCTCGAACCGCTCCCCCCCGTGCCGACGATGTCGATGGCGCGCTCCGTCACCTCGCCGAGCGCCGGGTCGAGCGCCAGCTCGCGAAAGACTTCCGCAAAGGCGGTCACCACTTCGACGGTCTCTCCTCCCTCGTGAAGGGCGAAGAGAAAGGCCTTTTTCGCCTCCGACGGCTGGTCTTCGGCCGCGAGGGCCTGCGCCGCCCGGCGGGCCGCGACTGCCGTCAGGGCGCGGCCTGCACGCAGTGTGGCAGTGGATTCAGCAAGTTCCGACATGGGCCGGAAGGCAACGGCGCGCCAAACTTCCCAGCAAGAAAATTCTCGTTGCCGCGCCGGAGGCCTTGGGGCAGCACACCCGCATGCACTGGGGTCTTTTTGCGCTGCTATGTCTTGCTCTCGCTCCGCTTTCCGTCGCGCAGACAGAAGGCGAGGACCCATCGGCGGAAATCGCCGCGGAGCCACCCGCACCGGCGGAGCTGGGATACAGTGAGGCGCTCATCCTCGGAATCGTGGAGGGCATTACCGAGTATCTGCCGATTTCCTCCACGGGGCATCTGCTGCTCACCAACCAGCTTCTCGGGCTCAATTCCGACCTTCCCGTCACCGACCCGTCCGGAGTCATTGTTCTCGACCGCGAGGGGGAGCCTTACTCCCTCAAGCGCGCGGCCGACGCCTACGCCATCATTATTCAGGCGGGGGCCATTCTCGCCGTCATCGTCCTCTACTGGAGGCGATTGCGCAGCGTCCTGGCGGGTCTTCTCGGACGCGATCCACGCGGCCTGCGCCTGGGTATCAACCTGCTCGTCGCCTTCCTTCCGGCCGCCGTCCTCGGCCTTCTCTTCAACGATTGGATTGAGGAACTCCTTTTCGGTCCGCTCCCCATCGCGATCGCCCTGGCCGCCGGCGGCGTGCTCATGTGGGCGGTCGAGCGCTGGCGCCGGCGCACCCAAACCCCCGTCCTCGGGGAGGGGGTCGACCTGCCGGAAATGGCGCTGAGCCAATGCCTCATGATCGGCCTCCTGCAGTGCGTCGCGATGTGGCCCGGCACGAGCCGCTCGATGATGACGATCGTGGGGGGCTATCTTGTCGGGCTTTCACCGCGGCGGGCGGCCGAGTTCTCCTTCCTCCTGGGCCTCATCACCCTCTCGGCTGCAGCCAGCTACAAGACCATCAAGGACGGTCGCGAAATGCTCCAGGTCCTCGAACTGGGGCCCGTGCTCTTTGGCACGCTGGTCGCTTTCATCGCCGCCGCCCTCGCGATCAAATGGCTCATCGCCTTTCTCAGCCGTCACGGGCTCGGCCTCTTCGCCGGCTACCGCCTCATTCTCGCGCTTCTCGTGGTCATTTTCATGGTGTAGCCCCGGCATTGGCTTGCGGCGGCCGCTCCGCCTGTTGTCGTTTCGGCGTGTCCGGGTCTCACTCCTCCCTTCGGTCTCCCATGAACTCATCTGTCCTCCTCCGCGCCGCGGCGGGTGCCCTTATCCCCTGCCTCGGGCACAGCGCCATCACTTTCAACATCCACTTCGACAACGAAAACGAGGCCGGTCTGGCATGGAGCGCGAGCCAGATCGGGGTCGTCGCGCACGCCGCCACCGAATGGGGTCAGCTCTTCGTCGACGACTATACGGTCAACCTGACGGCCACCTTCACCAACGCCGGAACCAGTGGCTACCTTGGACAATGGGAGGGTGTCTACGAGGCCGCCGCCGGCGCCTCCCTCCGTCCCTGGAGTGAGGAGGTGCGCCACGAGATCCGCTTCAATGCTGACCTCTTCACCCCGAACAGTCAGGGCGTTTCCCTCTGGTGGGATCCCACGCCCTCGACGGCGGACGACCTCACCAACGCCTATTGGGACGCTCTCACCGTGGCCCGGCACGAGTTCGGCCACCTCCTCGGTTTCACCGACAACTTCTATTTCGATGATCTCGCCAATCCCGGCCAGACCGACCCCTGGAGCAGCCTCATCGACGGCAGCGATGTCTTCGACCCGGGCGGGCTGAACGTGCAGATGGAGGCCGACCTCGCCCACATCGACGATTCCGGGG
>JBKHAU010000308.1:0-3960 GCA_046542725.1 Opitutales bacterium | reverse complement strand
CCCCATGGATGATGCCTCCGCCGAGGTAGATGATGGGGCGCTCGGCCTTCTCGATCATGTGGGCGGCGGCGTCGAGGGCGGAGGCGGCCGGCGGTTCGGTCGCGGCGCGGACACCAGGGGCGGGCCAGGCGTCGTCGGCGATCTCGATCTCGGCCTTCTGGATGTCCTTCGGAATGTCGATCCAGACCGGCCCGGGGCGGCCGCTCTGCGCCAGCATGAAGGCCTCCGGAATGATGCGCAGAAGCTCCTCCGCGCTCTGCACGAGGTAGTTCTGCTTCGTGATCGGGAGCGAGAGGCCAAAGACGTCGATCTCCTGGAAGGCGTCCGTCCCGATGAGCTGGCTCGGCACCTGTCCGGAAATGCAGACGAGGGGGATGGAGTCGAGTTTGGCATCCGCCACCGCGGTGATCGCGTTGGTCGCACCCGGTCCGCTCGTCACGAGGCAGACCGCCGCCTTGCCCGTGGCGCGGGCCATGCCTTGGGCGATGAAGCCCGCTCCCTGCTCGTGGCGCGCGAGCACATGGTGGATCGTGCCCCGCTGCGCGAGCGCATCGTAGAGCGGCAGGTTGGCCCCGCCGGGCAGCCCGGCGATGGTTTCGATACCCTGCCGCTCGAGCAGGCGGATGGTCAGTTCGGCTCCGTTGAGTTTCATTTGTCTAGTGGATCATTTCGGTTGAAGGCGGATCCACCAGGCACGGACAGGCGAGGGAGCGATTAAACAAAAACCCCCGCCGGTCGGACCTGGCGGGGGTTGGAAAAAGTCTTTCGACCAAGCTCAACTCCGCGCACGCCCGACCGGCGTCATAACGACGACGACGACAAGCAGGACGATCACGTTGAGGAGGTGGCTGCGCATGGTTGCGAAGTAAAGTCGGTCTGGAAGCTCGACGCTGAAGCGGGATTGTCAAAGCAAATTCTCGCGCCTCGGCGGAGAGCGGCTCACCGGGCACCATTTTCCGTTCGGCGTGGCGCGGCGAAGCTGCAAGGCTGCGCGCAATCCATCCCGTCATGCCCGATCCCGCCCCTCGCACGCTGCTTTCCCCCTACGACAAGGCGCTCGCCATCAACCTCGACCCGCGCACCTATGGCGTCTTTGCCGAGATCGGCGCAGGGCAGGAGACGGCCAACTGGTTTTTCCGCGTGTCGGCCTCGGCGGGCACGGTCGCGAAGACCATTTCGGCCTATGACATGACGATGAGCGACGTGCTCTATGGCAAGGCCCAGCGCTACGTCTCGCAGGAGCGTCTGCGCGCGATGCTGCGCTACGAATACGGTCTGCTCGACGAGCGCCTGGGGCCGGCACGGGGAGCTGAGACCACCTTCTTCGCCTTTTGCAACACCGTGCGGGCACGGGGCTACCGCGATGCGGGCGAGTGCCATGGCTGGCTCGGCGTGCGTTTCCAGCTGCGGCCCCAGACCGAGCCCTGCGAGATCGTCCTCCACTTGCGCCTCCTCGACGAGACCAACGCCCGCCAGATGGAGGCGCTGGGAATCGTCGGGCTCAACCTCATCTACGCCGCCTTCCACTTTCGTGACAGCCTGCAGGCCTTTGTCGACTCGCTTGCCGACAACCTCCGTGCGGGGCGTATCGAGGTCGACATGCTGCGCTTCGACGGGGAGGGCTTCCGCTTCGTCGACAATCGGCTGTGTGCCCTTCAGCTCGTGCGCAGCGGACTCAGCGACGCCGCCATGTTCAACCGCGAGGGTCAGGTGGTGCAGGCCGCCGATGCGCTTTACAAGCGTCCCATCCTGCTCCTGCGGGGTAGTTTCATCCCCGTTTTGCGGCTTCACCTCGACATGCTCGAGCAGGCGCGCGCGGTCTTCGCCGGGGTCGTCGAGGAGGGGCAGATGGAGCGGTCGGTCGAGCTGTGCGAGATCTCGACCAACAACCTTCTGCGCGACGGTGCGCTCGACCATGCTGAGTTCCTCGACCGGGCCGACGCCCTCCAGGCCCTCGGCAAAAACGTCCTCATCTCCAACCGGCCCGAGTTTCACCGCATTGCGACCTACCTGAGCCGCTACACCGCCGAACCGATCGCAATCGTGCTCAGCATCGGACTGCTCAACGAACTTTTCAAAGGGAAGTAGTCGCAGGATCTGCCCGGCGGCATCCTCGAATCCTTCGGGCGCCTCTTCAAAAACCGCGTCCAGCTCTTTGTGTATCCATGGCACAATACGCGGAGCAAGGAACTCGTCACGGCGGAGAACTTTCGCGCCCCCGAGGACTGGCACTACTTCTATCAGCACCTCATGCAAAACGAGCGCATTCGCCCTGTCGGAGTGGGCGACCCCGCCCTGCTCACCAACACCGGCCGCAAGGTGTTCGCCATGATCGAGGCCGGCGACCCCGCCTGGAAGCAGTGGGTGCCGGCGGAGGCGCATGCCATGATCGAGCGGCGCATGGCGCACCGTTGACGCCTCCCACCGGAGGAGCCCCGCAGAGGAAGGGCGCGCCGCCGTGGAACGCATAAGCTGGGCTTCATGGACTTTCCCCGATGGTCGCGGGGACCCATCGGTGAACCTCCCGGAGGCCCTTGACGGGGTGCAGCCTCCCCCACCATAGCAGTTGGATGGAAACGAAAGGATACAAAGGGAAGAGGGTCCGGGATGGATCCCAAGAGGACCTGGAAGGAATCAAAGCGGCGTTGCGCGGATTCTATGCCGGTCTTTCAGAGCATGATCTGAAGACCTTCGAGGCCAACACCGCGCCTGGATATCATCTCCTCGAACACGGTGAGTATTGGAGTCTCGAATACTCCAAAGAGATGATCGGAGACACCAAGCCCCAAGGCTACGCGAGACGCAATCGATTCGATTTCAAGCTGATCGAGGTATATGGAGAGACGGCTTTTGGAGTCTGGGATCTCCATGCCGAAGTGGCGCGGGAGGGAAGCGTGACGAGTCGATACTGGCTGGAAAGCGGCTCCTTCAAGAAGATCGAAGGCGTTTGGAAAGTACACATCCTGCACTCGACCCGCGGCGAGAGCGATTGAAGTGACCGCTCGAGGCGCCGACCTCGCCGACCAGCGCGCCCTCCAAGCTGCAGCAGGGAGAGCTTGGGACGGGGCTCCGGCATCTCCTCGGTTGTTACGTTTGGGCCGGCGCGCCGCCGTGGGATGCGCCGCGGGGCCGGCCGGAGGCTTGCCCGCGGCCGGAACCTGAGTATGCCTCATTGCGATGACACCGCTGCACCGTCTGGGCCCGGGCCTTGCCACCCTGGAGTATCCGTTGCGCATGCTGGGCCTCACTCTCGGACGCCGGGTGACGGTGCTCGAGGGCGCACCGGGCCGCTGGGTGGTCCACTCGACCGCGCCCTTCACGACAGAGGACGTGACGGCGATCCGCGAGTTGGGCGAACCTGTCGCTCTGGCGGACTGCACGGTCCTGCACGACACTTACGCAAAGGAGGGACGCACTGCCTTTGCCGGCATACCGTATTTTGCCCCCGGACCGCTTCCGCGGCGAAAGTGGGGCGCAGACGCCAGGCCGCTTAGTGCCCTCGCGGAGCAAACCGCGCCACATCTGCAGTGGATCCGTCTCGAAGGGCTGCGTTCAAGCCTGCTCGAGGAATGGGCCGTTTTCCAGCCGGCTTCCCGGACTCTCGTGGTGTGCGACCTCCTGCTCAACCTGAAGCACGCGCAGGGGTGGACGCGCTGGTCCCTGCGTCACCTCGCGGGAGTGCGGGAGTGGCCCGCGATCGACCGGCCCTTCCGCCTCGCGGTGCGGGACCGCGCAGCCTTTCACGCCAGCCTGCGACGGCTCGGCGAGTTGCCCTTCGAGCGCTTGATCCCGGCCCACGGCGACATCATCGAGAAGGACGCGCCGATGCATTTTCGAGAGGCCTGCGCGCGGGCGGGGTATCCGCTGCTCTGATACGCCGGTGCAGAGCAAGTGGCGCGGCGTCTCGCGCCCCGTCCTCTTTTCTCTCCTTTCCCCTCTTCTTTCCCTCCTCCTCTTTCC
>JBKHAU010000307.1:0-3965 GCA_046542725.1 Opitutales bacterium | reverse complement strand
CGGCGTCGGTGAAGGTCCCACCCGTGTCCGCGGCCACGCGCCAGCACGCTTCCTCCGCCCGGCCGGGGCTCATGGCAGCGTGTTTGCGAGGACCGTCACGGGACGATTGCGGCCGAGGCGCAGAAGCGTGCGCGACCACTCGGTGAGCCCGGCATCATGGGCTCGGCAGTCAGGATCATACTGCGCCACGAGATCCCAGAAAGCGCGCGAATGGTTGAGGTGCGTGAGGTGCGCCAGCTCGTGCCAGAGGAGGTAATCGTGCAACTCGACGGGCAGGAGGACGAGGCGCCAGTTGAAGGAGAGCGTGCCCCGCTCCGAGCACGAGCCCCAGCGCGAGCGCTGGTCGCGCACCGTGAGCCGATTGAAAGTCAGTCCTTCCTCCTCCGCCAGATGACTCACCCGCTGGCGGATGACATCGTTCGCGAAGGCCCGCAAAGCTGCGATGAGGGAGGCCTCCCGCCCGCCATCCGGGGCATGGAAAAGGTCGACCGTGCGCGCTTCCTCATCGGCGACAAAGCCCGCCTTCAGCGCGATGCGCACCCGTGCCGACCAGCTCATACCGTTGCCCGAGAGGACCGGGCGCCGCTCGAGGTAGTCATAGAGGGAGAGTTTCTCGGGGGAACGCTCGAGGACCCGCCGCACCCATTCCGCCTGCTCCCGCACAAAGTCGAGCGCCTTGGCCTCCGAGACCCGCGCCGGCACGTTGAGCACGACCTCGTTGTTCAGGTCGACCGACACCTTGAGGTGGCGCAGGCCGCGCCGCCGCACCACCCGGAGGGGCACCCGCAGGCGACCGCGCTGCGTCTCGAGCGTCATCTCGATGCGCTTACTGCCCGCCACCTTCAACCCTCCCGATGAGTCCACGGGTATAACGCCGCAGCGCCGCCTCGGGGTCGAGCCCGGCCTCCCGGGCACTCGCGCAGAGCCGGAAAAGGGCCTCGCCAAGTGCGTCTTCGCTCATCCCCTGGTCCGCCTCGGCGGCGACCGAAAGCCCCGCCGGGAGGTGCTTCTCGAGGCCGGCCTTGCGGATCCCCTTGTATGTGTCGCGAGCGAGGAGGAGGGCCGGCAGGCGCGGTGGCAGGGGCTTGAGAACGGTGTTCGGCGCGGGCCGGTGCTTCTTTTCTCCGGCCTTGATCTTCTCCCAGTTGACGAGCACCGCGGCGCTGTCCGCGAGATCGAGATCGCCGAAGACATGCGGGTGCCGGCGGACGAGCTTGTCATTGATCCCCCGGGCCACGTCGTCGAAGTCGAAATGCCCCGCCTCGGCGGCCAGCTGGCTGTGGAAAACGACCTGCAGGAGGACATCGCCCAGCTCTTCGCACATGTGCGGAAAGTTTTCTTCTTCAATCGCTTCGAGTAGCTCGGCGGTCTCTTCCAGAAGCGTTTCGGTGAGCGTGAGGTGGGTCTGCTCCTGGTCCCAGGGGCACCCCTCGGGCGCCCGCAGGCGCGCCATCGTCGCTCTTAAATCTTGAATCGGTTCCACGCGCCCAAGAACATTCCACTTTTGACGTTTGGCAATCCTCGCCCGGGCTATCGCGGGCCAAAACGCATATTCCTGGAAATGGACAAGCTCGCCGAAATCATGGCCGCGAAACGCCGCGAAGTGGCAACGCGGCAGCGCCCTGTGCGCGACGCCGAACTGGCGCGCTTCAACGTGCCAGGCCGGCCCGGCACGTCCTTTGCGGCCGCCCTGCAACGCCCCTCCGGCCTCGCCGTCATCGCCGAGATCAAGCGCCGCTCGCCCTCCGCCGGGGCCATCGCCGATGCCATCAACGCGCCCGAACAGGCTCGCAAATACTACAATGCCGGGGCTGACGCGATCTCCGTCCTGACCGACGAGGCCTACTTTGGCGGCCACATGCGGGACCTCTGGGAGGTGAACGACCTCCTCGGCCGCCGCGACGACGCCCCGCCCACTCTGCGCAGAGACTTTTTTGTCCACCCCATCCAGGTGCTCGAGGCGGCCGAGGCCGGTGCCCGCGCCATCCTCATCATCGTGCGCGCGCTGGACGACGACGAGATCCGCGCCCTTCAGGCGGCCGCCGGCCTGGCCGGGCTCGATGCCCTTTTCGAGATCCACAGCCTGCCCGAGCTCGAGCGGGCGGTGGCGCACGAGGCGCGCATCATCGGGGTGAACAACCGGGACCTGGCGCGCTTCCAGACCGATCTCGCCTATTCCGAGAAGCTCATCCCCGAGATGCCCGAGGGCACGATAGCGGTGAGCGAGAGCGGCATCTGGACGCCGGACGATGCGGTGCGCGCCTTCGAGGCCGGGGCCGACGCCATCCTCGTCGGCGAGGCCCTCATGAAGATGGAGAAGCCGGAGGACTTCATCGGCGCCGTCCATGGCTTCTGACCACGCTGACGACCCGTCCCTCGGTGCCGGACCGCTCAGCCCCCGCGCCACCCGTGCCCTCCTCGAGGCGCTCGGTCACCGGCCCCGCAAGCCGCTCGGGCAAAACTTCCTTGTCGACGGCAACATCGTGCGCAAATCGCTCGAGCTCGCCGCGGTGCAGGCGGGTGACCGTGTGGTCGAAATCGGGCCCGGTCTCGGCACACTCTCCGGGGCGCTCCTCGCCGCCGGGGCCGAGGTCCACGCGGTGGAACTCGATCCCACTCTCGCCGCCCATCTCCGCGCCACCCTTGGCAAACGCCTCGTCCTCCTCGAGGGCGACGCCGTCGAGCACCCGCGCGCCGGGCTGCCGGAAGACTCCGCCAAGGAAGGCTTCAAGGTCGTCGCCAACCTGCCCTACGCCATCACCTCGCCCTGGATGGACGGCCTCCTCGCCGGTCCCCTGCCCGAGCGCATGGTTCTCATGATGCAAAAGGAGGCGTCCGACCGGCTCACCGCCGAGCCCGGCAGCAAGCAGTTCAGCGCCATCGCAATCTTTCTCCAGAGCGCCTACAAGCGACTCGCCCGGCACAAGGTGGCGCGCCAGTGCTTCCACCCCGCGCCCGGGGTCGACTCCGTCCTCCTCGCCCTCGAGCGGCGGTCGGCCCCCCTCCTTTTTGCGGCCGAGACCCGCACCGCCATCCGTCGCCTCTTCGGGCAACGGCGCAAACAGGTCGGGGCGCTCGTGCGGGGCGACCCGGTGCTCGAGGCCTGGCTCGCCGGCGCCGTGAGCGCCGGCCTCGCCCAGCCGACCGACCGCCCCGAAGCCATTTCTCTCGCCGCCTGGCAGCGCCTCGCGCACTGAGCGCTTCGGTTACTCGTCCGTCGCCGGAAACGGCCGGGCGATGCGGAGGGTCTCGCCCGTATCCTCCATCTCGAAGAGGTGAATGCGCTCCGTGTCCATGTTCGGCGAGTGCAGCGCCATCATGAGTTGTCCGTCGAAACGGTGAAAGAGGAAGCCGTGCCCGCCGTTGTCGGCGAAGATCGGCTCGGCCTGCTGGCGCCACGGGCCGGCCAGCTTGCCGGAGTCGGAGATGGCGAGGCCCACGGTGTAACCGCCCGCCCCGAAGCTCGACCAGATCATGAAGAGCTTGCCCGACTTCGAGCGGTGGAAGGACGGGCCGTCCGTCACCCAGCAGCCCTCCGGCTGTCGCTCGCTCCAGGGAGCGTCGTTGCCGTAGAAGAGCCGGGTCGGGTCGCTCACCCGGCGGGAGAGATCGGGCGCCAGTTCGACATACTCCACCGTGCCGTTCACGATCTGCACCCATTCATGGCAGTAGACCATGTAAGGCGTGCCATCCTCGACGTAGAGCGTGCCGTCGAGCGTCATCCATTCCTTCGGAAGGGTGGGCTCATCGGCGAAGGGCTTGAACGGCCCAAGGGGCGAATCTCCCACGAGAATCTGTGATCCCCGGCGCACGCGCGGCCGCCAATTGTGCCACTGCTCGCAGAGTTCGGTATCGGTGTTGAAAGTGAGGAAGAGGTAATACCGGCCCTCATAGAGGTGCATCTCCGGCGCCCAGATGCCGCGCATCTCCGCCCCTCCCCAAAAGCCTTCGCGCGTCCCGAAGAT
>JBKHAU010000306.1:0-3974 GCA_046542725.1 Opitutales bacterium | reverse complement strand
GCGCCGCGGTGAAGCGCTTCACCCGCTCGCCAAAGACGAAGATGACGGCCGAGGCGACGGCGAGGCAGAAGGCCGGAATCATCAAGACCGTGACTCCCGTGGCGAGGACGACAAGGATGAGGCCGTAGGCCCCCGCGAGGAGCCAGCGACTCCACGCCCCCATGATCCAGACCGGCTGCAGCTTCACCCGCTTTTCATAGATCAGGAGCACCCCGGCCATGAACAAGACAAGGAAGGCGTGCAGGAGCTGGTCCTGGTTCACCGTCTGATTGACGAGGAAACGCGTGAGCGGGAAAAAGACCATGCCCGACAGGGCGTAGACCAGCAGCCCGAAGGCAAAGTCGGAGCGGGGAGCGGGAGGCACGTCGGGGTCAGGCATCGCGTTGTTGGAGCCAGGAAGCCGGCAAAAGGCTCAAAAATCGAACCTTCATTGGGTTGCCCGTCGTCACGACGCAGGCGGCAGCGCCTGGTGGTCAGCTCGTCGGATCCTGCGCGGCGGCGGCGTAGCGGCGGAGCGCGTGCTCCATGCAACCGGCGGGATCCTCGGGCGCTTCGCCCACGACCCGTGCCGGCACGCCCACCACGGTGGTGTGGGCGGGCACGTCGTCGAGCACCACGCTGCCTGCCCCGATCTTCGCGCATTCGCCGATCTCGATGTTGCCGAGAAGCTTGGCCCCGGCCCCGATGAGCACGCCGCGGCGCACCTTGGGGTGGCGGTCGCCCCGCTGCTTGCCGGTGCCCCCGAGGGTGACCTCGTGCAGCATCGAGACATGGTCTTCGACCAAGGCCGTTTCTCCGATCACGATACCCGTGGCGTGGTCGAGGAGGATGCCTCCGCCGATGCGCGCGGCCGGATGGATGTCCACTCCGAACACCTGCGAGATGCTGCTCTGCAGGTAGCGCGCAAGTGCCTGGCGATCGCCGTTCCAGAGGTGGTGCGCAATGCGATAGGCGGTGAGGGCCTGAAAACCTTTGTAATACAAAACCGGCGAGAGATAGCTCTGCGCCGCCGGATCGCGCTCCGTGATCGCCACGATGTCGAGGCGGACCGCCCGCCCGATGGACGCATCGGCGGCGAGGACCTCCTCAAAAAGATCGTGGAGAAAGGGCTCGCTCAGGGCATCGTGGCCGAGCTTTCGCGAGATGCGGTAGGCAAGCGCGGCCTCGAGAGTCTCTCGCGTCAGGATGTTGTCGACCAGCAGTCCAGTGAGGACCGGTTCCTTGGCCGCCGCGGCTTGAGCCTCGGCGTAGAGTTGGGCCCACACGGGATCGTTCATCAGTCGAGGAGCATGTGCAGATTGCCCGGTGACGCAACGCTCGAGCCCAATTCCCGGGCACGCTTGCGAGGGTGGAGGAATGCGGAATATTCCCAACGCCAATCGCTCTCAAGAGATAGCCATCTGGCCCAGACCCACTCTCCATCCTCCTGCAATCCATGAAATTCTCTCGTTTCCTCCTCTCTCTTGCCGTCGGCTTCGGCGCGCTCTCGCTCTCGGCGAGTGTCAACAACGGCGAAACCGCGCCCGATTTCACCCTCGAGACCGCCTCTGGTGAAAAGGTCTCCCTCTCTGACTTCCGCGGCCAGTATGTCGTCCTCGAATGGGTCAATCCCGGCTGCCCCTTCGTGCAAAAGTTCTACAATGTCGGTGCCATGCAGCGCTTCCAGAAACAGGCCGAGGAGATGGGCGCGGTCTGGCTCGCGATCAATTCCACCACCAGCAGCCACCGCGACTACCTCGATGTCGAGGCCACCCAGGCCTACATCGACGAAAAAGACGTGCCCGTGCGCTGGCTCCTCGACGAGAGCGGCGATGTCGGCCGGATGTACGACGCCACCCGCACCCCCCACTGCTATGTCATCGATCCCGAGGGCACGCTCATTTATCAGGGTGCGATCGACAGTGTGAATTCGGCCAATCCGAAGGATATCGACGAGGCCACCAACTACGTTCTGGCTGCCCTCAAAGCCGCCAAGGACGGCGACTCCGTGCCCAACGCCGAGACCCGCCCCTACGGCTGCACGATCAAGTATTAGGCTCCTCCGCCTATCAGTGCGGCTTGGGCAGGGCGCGATCTCCGAGCGCGCCGAGCCGGTCTGCGGTGGGGGCCGGCGGCCCCGCGGCCTCAGCCCGCAAACCGTGCCACGTCGAGACGCCGGGGGAGAGGAGCCCCCTCGAGCAGATGCCGGGCGAGGAGGGCGGCGCAAGGGGGGCCTTGGATGGCACCGTGCGAGCCGAGGCCCGAGAAGAGGTGGCGCCGCGGGGCGCCGGGCAGGGCACCGAGGAGGGGTTGGTAGTCGACGACAACGGCGCGCACCCCGGCGGCTTGTCCGACAAGTGTGCCCTCCGCCCGCAGCCAGCGGCGGAGCTTGCCGAGGAGTTCGGCCCGGGCGGTGAGCTGGGGCGGGGCCTCGAACTGGCTCCAGGCATAGGTCGCCCCTGCCCGCCAAGTGCCCTTCGGAAGGGGCTGGAGCCAGCCGCCGCCGTTCCAGAGGTGGCGGGGCAGGTCATCGGCGAGCTCGATTTCAAGGACTTCCCCGCGGGCGCATTTCCACGGCAGGGTGGCCCAATGCGGGTCCAGGCTGCAGCGCCAACCGCGGCAATCGACGAGGACCGGCGCGGCCTCGCGCAGCGCCTCGGGGGCGACGAACTCGGCGGCGTCGACCTGTCGCGCCGCCTCGACGAGGGCGGGCACGTCGAGCCAGCCGGCCCCGAGTGTCTCGAAGCTGCCATGGGGATCGGCGATGGCCGGGCCGTGGGTCCCCGGCGCGAAGACCTTGCCCACCCATTCGTTGGGCCCGTCCTCCCTGCGGGCCTGGGCAAAGGCCGCCGCTTGGCGCTCGTTTTCGAAGAGTCGGACAAGGGGCTGCGGGTGCCAGAGCTGCCTCCCATAGCGCGACTCGAGCGTGGCAAAGGTGGCGAGGGTGGTCTCCCGCGAGGCGGCGTAGTCGTCGTTGGGACGGAGCTTGCGGCCGGCGAGCGGATTGATGATGCCGGGGGCCATGCGCGAGGCGTCGTTGCCCGGCGTCTCGTCGGCGAGGGCGACGGTGCCGCCGCGGCGGCGAATCTCGTGGGCGAGGAGGAGGCCGGCGAGGCCGGCGCCGAGGACTGCGATATCGGCCATGCGCCGCGCACCGTGGGGGTCTGTTCGCGGCGGCGCAAGCGGCCTGTGTTATTGCCCGAGCGAGAGGACGAAGTCGAGATACGCGCGGTAGAAGCGGGCCGCGCCCAATCCCACGAGGACGGCGACCGCGAGAAAGAGCAGCTTCGGGTAAAGCAGCGCGCTCAGGCGCAGGGCTCGCCGCGCCGAAGCGGCATAGCGCTCGGCCAGCTGGGGGAGGGTATGGGCGAGGCCCCCGGTCTGCTCCGCGGTGCAGAACAACTGGGTAAAGGTCGGCGGAAAGGCGCGCAACCGGGGCAGGAGAGCGGAGAGGGGTTGACCGCTGCCAAGCTCGCGCCGCACGCCGAGGACGGCCGGACGCACACGCGTATCGCTCACCGCGAGGGCGGCCCCGGTGACACTCGTGGGGTAGCGCGCACCGGCTTCGAGCAGCGCCTCGAGCGTTTCCGCGAAGCGGCTCAGGGCGCGGTGGTGGAGGTAGCGGCCGACCCCCGGGAGGGGGCGGGCGAGGCGCTCCACGGCCGCCGGCCACAGGCGGGAGGCGAGGAGGGTGAGGAGTCCGCCGCCCCAGACGAGGACCAGACCCAGCCCGGCGAGCAGGCCGTAGCGCGTGAGGTCGAGCGAAGGCAGGTCATCGGCCGGAAGCTCGAGACTCCAACCGAGGGGGAGGACGGCGAGGGCAAGGTGCAGCACGACCAGCGGGTAGAGCGCGGCGAGGAAGAGGGCGCGCTGCTCTGCCGCCAGGGCGGCGTTGTCCGCCGCGAGGCGTTCGCAGGTCTCGGCCAGGCGGCCACTGGCGGCGCCGGCGGCGAGCAGCTGCCGGTCGGCGTCCGGAAGCCAGCAGGCGGCGCCCT
>JBKHAU010000305.1:0-3988 GCA_046542725.1 Opitutales bacterium | reverse complement strand
CTCGCCCTCCCGACGCTCCGTCACATCCTGCAATGAGCCATAGAGTCGACCGGCCGGGCCGTCGCGTGCCCGCTCGGCTTCCCCCCGCCCCACGCAATGCCGCACTGTCCCGTCGCGCCGCACGACGCGCAGCTCCAGCTCAAAGGGCGTGCCCTCCTCCCGGCAAAGCTCCAGCGCTCGCTCAAGCCGGGCAAAATCTTCGGGGTGGTAGAACTCCCGCTGGCTTTCGTAGGCGGGCACTTCCGCGGTCGCTTCGAGTCCAAAAATCCGGAAAAGCTCGTCCGAGAAGAGGATCTCGCCGGTCTCGAGGTTCCACTCCCAGCTGCCGATCCCGGCAATTCGCTCGGTCCGCAAGCGCAGGGTGTGCAGCCGCTGCTCCCGTTCCGCGTTCTCGATCTTCTGGAGGGCAAAGCCGAGGTCCTCCGCGATCTCCGCGAAGAGGCTCAGCTCCTCGGGGTCGTCCATGAATTCCCGCGGCACCGAGACCGAGAGCGCACCGAAGACGCGCTCCCCGAATGCCAGCCGCCGGCTCAAGCTGATACCGCTGCCCGTTGCTCTGCTCGCAAAGACACACTGCGGGCACTCCACCGCCGGCTCGGCGATCACGACCGTCTCGGCGGTGGCAAGCGCACGCCGCAGGCAGGTCGGACGCTCGCCCCCGAGGACCCGGGTGCGAAACTCCGCCGCCTTCGCGGCCCCCCCTGCCTCCGCCGCCGCCGCCACTGCGACGACCTCGTCCGATGTCCGCGTCAGCGCAATCCACGCCGCGTCATACCCCATCGTCCCCGCCAGGTGCCGGCACGCCCCGCGAATGAGTTCGTCGCGGTCGTCGACCTTCGTGATCAACTGATTGACGCCCCGCACCCCGCGCAAAACGGCGTTCAAGCGCCGCTCCCGCTTCAACCTCGCCTCGAGATCACGTCGCCCGGAAACCTCCCCGCGAGGGGGCTCGGTGGGACCGGGCATGGGAGAAAGGTCATCCATCATCGCATCCGCCAAACACTCGTGAGCAGCCACGATTGCCTCTGTCCGTCAGCACATAGGCCGTTGGAAAGGACCAAAGGAGCCATGATTGAAAGGCGAGGATGACTCATGCCTACGGTGCACCCCCAAGTCAAAGGCGAAGCCTGGTTGCTACACCTTCAATCCCCGCGTCGCCCCGGCGCAGGCGTTTCCGACCGCTGTATGAAACTTCGAGTGGTCCATCAAGACCGACTTCGATGGCTCCAGTGTCTGCGATCCCGACAATCTGATGTATGAACTTCGTCGCCGCCGGGCTTCGCCCTTCCCGGGCTGTCTCGGCATAAGCTACTTTCGACCCGTCCACCGTTCCGGTGGGCGGGTTTTTTGTGGGAACCGCCCGGATCACTCCGAGGGCGTATCCGATGGAACTCTCGAAAACGGGACTCGGGCGTCGACGGTCGCCGGCTGCCCGGTCGAGTCCACTGGGGCGTCGGATGCTCGCAAACTGGTTTCATCGACCAATGAAGCCCGCCCACTCCCCGCCCCGACACCGGCGAGACGGGCGAAACGCCGTTGACGCATGGGCGATTAGCGCCGACGCTTCGCGCTTTTTCAGACCCCCGATGAAAGACGACGAGAAGAAAGTGCCCTCCCCGGCCGACGCCGGCGCCCGCGTCCGCGACGAGTCGCGCCCCGACAGCGACCTGCCGCCCGATGCCGATGCGGAGGAGCGCTTCAATGATTTCTGGAAGCGGAACGGTGCCCTCGTCTTCGGGGCCATCGCCCTCCTCGCCGTTATCGTCGTCGGCCGCCAGGTGCTCGACCTCGTCGCGGCCAATCGCGAGGACCAGCTGCAGGCGCTCTACGCCCAGTCGACCGCCTCGCGTGACGCCCTGCTCGACTTTGCCCAGAGCCACGACGAGCACCCGCTCGGCGGCATGGCCTATCTCGAACTCGCCGACCAGACCTTCACCGACGGCGATTTTCTGCAGTCGTCGAAGTACTACGACGCCGCCATCGCCCCCCTCAGCGAGGTCCAATCACCGTTCGCCGCCCGGGCTCGACTCGGGGCTGGCCTTGCCCGCCTTCGCCAAGGCGACGCCACCGGCGCGGCTCTCCTCGAGGACCTCGCCCTCGATGCCGAAGTGATGGAAAACCTCCGCGCCGAGGCGGCCTACCACCACGCGGTTGCTTCCTGGGAGGCCGATGATCTCGAGGCCGTGCGCCGCTCCCTCGACCTGCTCGACGGCTTCACCAACACCCCTGAGTGGCGCCGCCGCGGGCTCGAACTCGCCTCCCAGATTCCCGGTCTGCGCCAGGCGGAGGTGATGCCGGCAACCGCCCCCCTCGCCGGGGACTGAGGTGGTCCGGCGGGCACTTTCGCTCGCCCTTGGAGCCTCCGCTCCCTCCATCGCTCGCATGACGTTTGCCGACAAACTGCAGGCCGCTTGGGAAACAAGCCGCTCGATGCTCTGCGTGGGGCTCGACCCCGATCTCGACAGGGTGCCCGCCGCACTGCGCGCCGAACCCCAGCCGCTCTTTGCCTTCAATCGGGCGATCATCGAGGCCACCGCCCCCTACGCCTGCGCCTACAAACCCCAGTTTGCCCACTACGCGGCGGAAAACCGCCTCGACGAACTCAAGGCGACGCTCGATTACCTCCGCGCCACTCACCCCTCCAAAGTGAGTATCCTCGACGCCAAGCGTGGCGACATCGGCAACACCGCCGTGCGCTATGCCCGCGAAGCCTTCGCAGTCTACGGAGCCGACGCCGTCACCGTGAATCCCTACATGGGCGGCGACACCATTGCACCCTTCAGCAGCGACCCCACCCGCGGGGTCTTCGTCCTTTGCCGCACCTCGAACCCCGGCTCCGGCGAACTGCAGAGCCTCGAAGTCGAGGGACGACCGGTCTACGAAATCGTCGCCCAGCGCGCCCATGAAGCATGGAACGGCAACCGCAACCTCGGGCTCGTCGTCGGCGCGACCTATCCCGCCGAACTGGCCCGCGTGCGCGCCGTCGCCCCGACCATGCCTCTCCTCGTCCCCGGCATCGGCGCCCAAGGAGGTGACCTCCAAGCCGTCCTCCGCGAAGGCCGCGACGCCTCTGGCTACGGCATGCTCATCAACAGCTCCCGCGGCATCCTCTACGCCGGCTCCGGCGAAACCTTCGCCTCCGCCGCCGCCGAAGCCGCCCGCGAACTCTGTGAGGCGATGCGCGCCGAATAGGCACGCGCCTCACCCTGGGCAGGAGACGAGGGACGAGGAGCGGGTCGCCTGGGAGCCACGTGGTAGAAGTCGTTGACCGCTGCTGCAGGCGGAAACGATCGATTCCAATCGCCCCCTCGCCCCCTCACGTTTCTGCCTCCTCGCAGCCGCGGATGAGCCCGCCCCGCGCCCTGCCACTCGGAGTTTGCCAAGCGCGTTGGAATCAGACACTCGCTAGGCGTTCCTCGCTCTCACCTTTCGTTCGGCCCCGTCATGGTCTCGGTTCGCTTTGCCCTCCTTCTCGTGTGCCTTCTCCTCTGCGCCGCTTGCGCCACCACTCAACCTGCCGGCGACCAGACGGTCGACGTCTTCGAGCAGTCGCTGACCGAGATCAACGCCGCGGTGGCGGAGATGAAAGAGGTCAAAGACGAGCTCGCCCGGGTCGAAGAGGCCTTCACCCAGAGCCAGTTCGAACAGATTCAGTTCATTGCCGACCGCGTCTACAGTGCGCGCTACGCCAACGCGCAGGACGGGCCGACGGTCTATCGCGACTCCGTCGAACGCCACCTCCGCCCCGCCGAAGCGACCCTCCCGCCCGCCACCCAGGCCGCCCGGGACGAGATCGTCGAGGAGCTTCGCCAGGCCCTCCGCGACTCCCAGGAGGATCGTGAAGCCCTCCGCCTGCGCGCCGAGCGGCTCGAGGGTCAGGCGACCGATCTGCGCGCCCGCGAGGAGCAACTCACGCGCGAACTCGAGATCAAGCGCGGCGACCTCGCGGTGAAGGAAGCCCACCTCGAAGACACCACTTCCGAGTTGG
>JBKHAU010000304.1:0-4002 GCA_046542725.1 Opitutales bacterium | reverse complement strand
GAGGAGTGAGGGCCGACCGAAGGACTCCGCGGGGCCAACCCATGCCGGCAATGGGGGATTGCCCACCGGCATTGACCGCAGGGCGGGCAGGCGTAGCGTGCGACCATGGCTACGACGCCCGAATTGAGTTTTGAGCCGCAGGTCTTCGCCCCGCTCGCCGAGCAGGGTGAGGCGCCACTGAGTGCCCTGCAGGAGGAAATCCTCGCCCTGAAGAAGGAGCGCAATGCGGTCATCCTCGCGCACAACTACCAGATCGAGCCGATCCAGCGCATCGCCGACTACCTCGGCGACTCGCTTGGGTTGGCCTATGCCGCACGCGAGGCCGAGGCCGAGGTGATTCTCTTCTGCGGGGTCCACTTCATGGCGGAAACGGCCAAGATCATCAATCCGGCCAAGACCGTCATCCTGCCCGATGAGAAGGCTGGTTGCTCGCTCTCCGACAGTTGCCCGCCGCACAAGCTGCGCGCCTACCTCGAGAAGAACCCCGAGCTCTACGTCGTCGCTTATATCAATTGCTCGGCCGAAGTGAAGGCCCTCGCCGATGTCATCTGCACGAGTGGCAACGCAAAGAAGATCGTCGAGCAGGTGCCGGCGGATCGCGAGATCCTCTTTGTTCCGGACCAGAACCTGGGCGCCTGGGTGGCACGGCAAACGGGGCGCAAGATGCGCCTCTGGCCGGGCAGTTGCTACGCCCACGTGCTCTTTTCGGCCCAGATCCTCGAGCGCCTGCGGGCACAGTTTCCTGGCGCGCCGATCGTCGCCCATCCGGAGTGCACCGAGGCGGTTCGCGACCTCGCCGATGAGGTCTGCAGCACCGAGAAGATGATCAGCTTTAGCCGCGAGACGGCTTCGGACACGGTCATCGTGGTGACCGAGACGGGCATGATCCACCGCCTGCGCAAGGAGGTCCCCGAAAAGCGCTTTGTCGCCGGCCCGACCGAAACCTGTGCCTGCAACGACTGCCGCTTCATGAAGATGAACACGCTCGAAAAGGTGCGCGATGCCCTCAAGCACCTCGAGCCGCGCATCGAGATGAGCGAGGAGTTGCGCACCCGCGCCTTCACCTCTCTCGACCGCATGCTGGCCTGGAGCCGGTGAGGGGGAATGATGAGTGATGAATGATGAATGATGAGTGATGAACTGAGGCTCAGCCCGATTCATCATGCATCACTCAAACTTCATCACTCCAGTCAGGCCACTTGGTGGCGGGCGAGGGCGGCGGGATCGAGGATGAGGGCGATGGAGCCGTCGCCGAGGATGGCGCCGCCGGCGATGCCGGGAAGGCTGCCGACGACGGAGCCGAGGCTCTTGATCACGACTTCCTGCTTGTTGATCATCTCGTCGACCATGATGGCGTATTGCTTGCCGAAGCTGTCGACGATCGCGAGGGCGGCCTTGGTCGGGTCGGATTCACCATGTTGGAGGCCGAGGAACTGGTTGAGGCGCACGAGCGGGACCGTCTTGTCGCGCATGATGAGCATCTCGCGCTGACCGGCGATGCGGGTGATCTGCTTCTTCTCCGGGCGCAGGGTCACGTTCACGGTGTGCGTCGGGATGATGTATTTCTCGTCGCCCACGCGCACGATGAGCCCATCGATGATGGCGGTGGTGAGGGGCAGCTTGATCTTGAAGGTCGAGCCCTTGCCCACTTCGGAAATGATCGTGACGGTGCCCCGCATCGACTCGATGTTGCGCTTCACGACGTCCATCCCCACGCCGCGGCCGGAATTCTCCGTGAGGACGGCGGCGGTCGAAAACCCGGCGGCGAAAATGAGCTGCAGGATCTCGTCGCGGGAGAGCGGGGTCTCGGCCGCGATGATCCCCTTCTCGATCGCCTTGGCGCGGATCTTCTCGGGGTCGATGCCGCGCCCGTCATCGACCAGTTCGATGACGATGGAGGAATCGAGATGGTAGGCCTTGAGGTCGATGCGGCCGGTCGGATGCTTGCCGGCCTTGGTGCGCTCCGCCGGGGTCTCGAGGCCGTGGTCGACGGCGTTGCGGATCATATGCACGAGGGGATCGGTGATGATCTCCACGACGGTGCGGTCGAGTTCGGTCTCTTCGCCTGAGATGTGCAGCTCGATCTGCTTCTCGAACTTCTGTGAGAGGTCCCGCACGATGCGCTCGACGCGCTGGAAAGTGGGGCGGATGGGCACCATCTGCAGCGCCATGGAGGTGTGCTGGAGGTCCTTGAGGATGCGCTGCAGCTGGGAGAACTGGCGCTGCATGGCGGTGTTGCCGGACATGTGTGGCTTGGCCGTCTGGCGCAACTGGCTCTCGAGGATGACGAGTTCCCCCACCACGTCCATGAGGTTGTTGATGCGCTCGGTCGCGACGCGGATGGTACGGGCCTTGGCCTGTCCCTGGTTGCCCGCGTCATTGAATCCGGCTGCCGCATCGGCGCTGGGAGCGGGGCGCTCGGGGCCGGCCGTATCGATGGCGTCGAGGCTGCCGTTTTGGGTCGCGATGGTCGTCGTTTCGATACGGCGGACGAGTTCGGCGATGGGGAAGCGGGCATCCTTCACGCTGCCCTTCTCGAGGGCCACGCCGACGAGGTTGGTCATCGCCTTGAGCTGGTCACAGCTCTCGAGGATGAGCGTGATAAGGGGCGAGTTGAGGACGAGCTTGTGGTTGCGCGCGAGATCGAGGAGCGACTCGACCTGATGAGCGAGGCGCTGAATGGGCTTGAGCTGGAGGAAGCCGGCGACGCCCTTGACAGAATGGAAGGCTCGGAAGACGGCAGCGAGGCCCTCGCTGTCCTGCGGGGAGGCTTCGAGGGTCAGGAGGTGCCCTTCGATCGAATCGAGATGTTCCATCGATTCCTGAAAAAACTCCTGCAGGAGGGACATGTCGTCACTCGTGTCGACGACGAGGATCTCCTCGTCTTCCTGCACGGCGGCCTCGGTGCTGGTGGGTGCCGGTCCGTTGCGGGCAGGCGCGGCCGCGAGTGCGGCGGGGGCGTATTCTGCGATGTCGGAGGCAGCCGGTGAGCTCTTCGAGGTGGCGGCTGGGGAAAGCGTGGGGGGGGCGGGCAGGGGCGCGCCCGCGCGGTAGCAATCGACCGCCTGCCGGGCCCATGCGCCAAAGGTTTGGAAGCGCGCCAGACCAGCGTCGTCCATCGCCAGGCCGCGGTCGAGGTAGGTGCTCAGCTCAGCTTGGAGGCGCTCGAGGGCGCGGGCCCATTCCTCTGGCAACTCGGGATTGTCGAGCAGATCGCTGCTGAGGGAAAAGAGCGGGATGAGCCCCTCGTCGCTGCCCGAGGTGAGCATGCCGAGTTCACCTCCGATGCGCCGCAGATCCGCTTCGAGAGGGGACGCCGGCTCGTTGTCCGCCGCGCTTTCGGCGACCGGGCCGGGCGCGGTGGAGGTGGATTCCTCGTCGAGCGCGAGGCCGGGTGGGAGGGCCTCGAGGGGGGCGTTGGTCGCGCTGCGGATGATGGCTCCGTTGAGCCATTCGTTGAAAAGGGCGAACTGGCGCATGCCCTCTTCGTCGACCGGGCGGCCCTCGTCGAGAAAAGTGTCCAGCAGCGTCTGCAGCGCTTCGATGGGCCGGACCCAGGGCTCCTCCAGCTTGGGATGCTCGAGGATCTCGCCGCTGAGGGCGAAGAGGGGAATGAGCCCTTCGTCGCTGCCGGGCGATAACATCGCGATCTCGGCGGCGATTTGCTGCAGCTTGGTCTCGAGGAAGGAGCTCTCTTGGGGGTCGGCGTCGGACATGGCGGAAACGCGGTTGATTCGCTTTCCCGGAGATCGGCCGCGGCGGGCTTCAATTCAGCTCAACCAGTTAAAAACTCCTGATCGGCCCTGAGGGATCGACCTCGTACAAGACGAAGGCCGGCGCACGTCGGCGGCCGGCCCTCGAAGGAAAGTCGGGAGGATCGGGGGACCCTAGAACTGCAGGGGCACGAACATCAGCCCGCGCGTCGGCTGGGAGTCACGGGTGAGCGGCGCGAAGGCCCACGACTTCATGGCCTCGACAGAGGATTGATTGAAACGCGGGGCG
>JBKHAU010000303.1:0-4014 GCA_046542725.1 Opitutales bacterium | reverse complement strand
CCTTGCCTTCCAGTTCGTTGATCGCCGTTTGCGCTTCGCTCTCGTCGTTCATCGTGACGAAGGCGGTGCCGCGGGAGCGGCCCGTCTCGTAGTCGGTAAGGAGCTTCACCCGGTCGACTTGACCGTAGCTCGAGAAGAGTTCAGCGATGGACTCTTCCGTTTCGTCGAAGGACAGATTGCCTACGAATATTTCCATGGTACTATGTTCTCGTGCCGTCGTTCGAAAAAGCAGGGGCGGGCCCAACGGCGAGACCACGCATGCAGCTGTCGGAAGTTCCCGACGGGTGAGGAAACCGGGAGGAGTCCTCGTTTGAAAAAATGGGTTCAGCGAGCACGGCCGAAGTGCGAGGGGCCCCTGCCGCGAGTGTCGCGGGGGCCCGAGGAGGAATAATGGCGAGCGCCCCCGCCTTGGCGACCGCGTGGGCTGCGGCCGGATTTGCCCATGGGCCCACGCGAGGAACTCGGCTGGGAGGCCCGATCGGCGGCGGCGGCGACCGCGCCGGCATGATAGGGGTGATCCGTCAGAGTCTCGAGCGGATGACGGGTCAAGCGCAGGATATCGCGCAGCAGACCGGTGTCCTCCTCACTGCAGAAGGAAACCGAGCGCCCATCGGCGTTGGCCCGGGCGGTGCGCCCGATGCGATGCACGTAGGTCTCCGCCACCTGCGGCAGATCGTAGTTCACGACGAGCGAGACGCCCTTGATGTCGAGGCCACGGGCCGCGACGTCGGTCGCCACGAGGATCGGCACGCGCCCGTCGCGAAAGCCCTCGAGCGCGCGCTGCCGCTGGCTCTGGGACTTGTTGCCATGGATGGCGGAGGCGTTGAGCCCGGCTTGCGAGAGCTGTTTCGCGAGTTTGTCCGCTCCGTGCTTGGTGCGGCTGAAAACGAGGGTGCGCGCGTCGTGGGCACTCATCGTCTCTTCCCGGGTGACGTGCTCGAGAAGGGAGCGCTTCTCTTTGCCCGCGACATAGCAGACCTGCTGCTGGATCCGCTCGACCGTCGGCCGTTCGGGCGCGATCGTGATGACGACCGGATTGCGCACGATGGTCGAGGCCAACTCTTTCATCGCCGGCGCCAGCGTGGCGGAGAAAAAGAGCGCCTGGCGCTTCACCGGGAGCATCGCGCAGATGCGCCGCACGTCCGGGAGAAAGCCCATGTCGAGCATCTGGTCGACCTCGTCGAGAACGAGGTGACGGACCTGCGAAAGGTCAATGTGCCCCTGATGCTGCAAGTCCAGAAGACGGCCCGGCGTGGCCACGAGGAAGTCCACTCCGCGGCGCATCGCGCGGATCTGTGGGACGGGTGAAACCCCGCCGTAGACCAGCGCGCGGGTGCAGCGCAGATAGCGGCCATACGTCTCGAGGCTGGCGTCCACCTGCACGGCGAGTTCGCGCGTCGGCACGAGAATGAGCGCCTTGGTCTGCCCGGAACGGCTGCGCGGACTCTGGTCGAGCAGCTGCAGCAGGGGGAGCGAGAAGGCGGCTGTTTTGCCTGTTCCAGTCTGGGCGCAACCGATGAGGTCGCGGCCCTCGAGGAGAGGCGGAATGGCCTGCGCCTGGATAGGCGAGGGATGGGTGTAGCCGCGCTCGCGCAGCACACGCTGCAACGGTTCGGCCAGCGGCAAGGCCGAAAAAGAAACTTCTGACATGGTCTGGTGACAAAAAGCCGCGCCCACTGGATGGCTTGGTAAAAACAAAAAAGGGGGGCGGGGCCTACGATGAGAACAAATGCGTGATACCCATGCGTTCTCTCATCGTTCAAGACCGGTCCGGGGGAAACGGAGCGCAATGCCCCGTCCTCGGCGCGATGACCGAGAGTTGCGCACAGTCGCAGTTAACGGCCGGACCGCAAGCGAAATCTTGCATTGACCCCGGCCCATCGCACCAGAGAGGAAATGAGCGAAAATTCGTTCGTAAATGCTCGCTTCTTCAAGACCCCCGCATTCGGTCCGATGAAGCTGAATTCCATCATGATGAAACCTTCCCTTCTCTTGCCCCTCGCCACCGGAGTCATCGTTGCCTTTTCGGGTTGCTCCAGTGAGTCCACTTCCACTTCTCCGGCCGAGACCTCGCTGAAGGAAGCCTTTGCGGGCGACTTCTACGTCGGAGTGGCGCTCAATCCTCGTCAGTTCGTCGAACAGGATCCCGCCGTCGTGGCACGAGTGGCGCACCACTTCAACTCCGTCACGGCGGAGAACAGCATGAAGCCCGAGCGCGTGCAACCGGAGGAGGGCGTCTTCACCTGGGAGGCGGCCGATGCCTTTGTCGAGTTTGGCGAGGCGCACGACATGTTCATCGTTGGGCACACCCTCATCTGGCACAACCAGACGGCGGATTGGATGTTTGAAGACGAGAACGGGGACCCGGTGAGCCGCGAAGTGCTCCTCGAGCGCATGCGGACGCACATCCAAGCCGTCGTCGGTCGCTACAAGGGCCGCGTCCAAGCGTGGGATGTGGTGAACGAGGCGATCGAGGGCGACGGTTCCTACCGCGAGAGCCTCTTTTACCAGATCATCGGGCCGGACTATCTGGACTATGCCTTTCGGTTCGCTCACGAGGTCGATCCCGACGCGGCGCTCTACTACAACGACTATTCCCTCGCCGATGAGCCGAAGCGTGAAGGCACGATTCGCCTCCTCAAGGGCATGATCGAGCGGGGTGTGCCCATCCACGGAGTGGGCATGCAGCAGCACATCCACATTCCCTTTCCCGACATCGAGGCGATCGACCGCGCGATCAGCGAGTTTGCCGCCCTCGATCTCAAGGTGATGGTGACCGAGCTCGACATCGACGTCCTGCCCGCCGCCTTCGACCACCAGGGCGCGGACATCACCCTCAGCGCGGAGCTGAGCGAGGAGCTCAATCCCTACCCCGACGGCCTGCCCGAGGAGGTCGCCCAGCGCCATGCCGAGCGCTACGCCGAGGTCTTCGAAGTCTATCTCAAGCACAAGGACGTGCTCCATCGGGTCACCTTCTGGGGGCTCGACGACGCAAACACCTGGCTGAACAACTGGCCCGTGCGCGGCCGGACAAACTACCCGATGCTCTTCGATCGCGAGGGCCTGCCCAAGCCGGCTTTCGACGCTGTCATCGAGGTCGCGCGCGAGGACGGCTGAGGGCCGCCCTCCGCCGGCTGCGCCCCGGCGAGCTGGGCTGCAGGGTATCCCGAAAGGGGCACTCCGCGAATGAGCCGGCACGCGACCCAGCTCACCTACGGGGGACCCTCATCGCGAGATCGAAGGTCCGACCCCTCGCCTGCCGGCAGCGCAGGCTACTCGAGGACAAAGGTCCCGCGCGAGGGCGCCTGCGAACTACCCCCGACAAAGACCTCGAAAAGACCGGGCTCGAGCCGCGGGCTTCCGTCCGGACCAGGGAAGGAAAGGAGCTCCGGGGTGAGGGTGAAGCTCACGGTCGACGTCTCCCCCGGCGCGAGATGGATCTTTTCGAAGCCCTTCAGCTCGCGCACTGGCCGGGAAAGGCTGCCCTTGTGGTCGCGCAGGTAGAGTTGCACGACTTCGGCGCCGGCGCGTTCCCCGGTATTCTCCACCTCGATCGAGACCTCGATGGAGTCGCCGATTGTCGCCTCGGTGGCGCTCAGCTGCGCCTTGCGGTAGTCAAAGGTGGTGTAGCTCAGGCCTTCACCGAAGACGAAGCGTGGCTCGTTGCTCTCGTCGAGGTAGTGCGAGTCGAAGCCGAGCGAGGTCTGCGTCTGGCCGACGGGGATGTCGTCGATGAAGACATATTCCGCCGGGTCCTTCGGCCGCCCCGTGTTGCGGTGGCTGTAGAAGATGGGGATCTGCCCGACCGAGCGCGGGATCGTGATGGGCAGCTTGCCTGAGGGGCTGGCGCGGCCGACGAGCAGGTCGACGAGGGCCGGTCCGCCCATCGTCCCGGGGTGGAAGCTGTAGAGCAGGGCGTCGGCATGCGGGAGGATGTTTTCCAGCACGAGTGGCCGACCGGCCATGACGACGACGGTGAGCGGGGTGCCGGTCTCCGCGAGCGCGGCGATGAGC
>JBKHAU010000302.1:0-4017 GCA_046542725.1 Opitutales bacterium | reverse complement strand
AAGCGATGGGGAGTTTTAATTGTCGTTGATGGGGAGGTTTAGTTGTCGTTCGCCACGGGGTCGTGCGTTGCCTAAAAGCGCTATCTGTTTCACGGGATGGGCTGTGGAAGCAGTCCCCGCCTGGGGCCGCGTTTGCCCCAAACCAGCTCGGTTGCAGGTGCAGCCACGACGCGGCCGCGCGCTCGCGTCCTGTGACCGTTGATGGCTGTCCGACCGTCGGGGCTCCCGATTTGGGGCGGCTCGACGCCCCTATTCCGACTGACGGCTGCGCTCGGCCGCGTCGTAACGCTCGCGCAAAGCGGTGAGCTTGCCCTCGGCGCAGCCGCAAAAGGGGCAAAGGCGCTGGTGGTAGCGAAGGCTCACCTTTTCGGTCGGCTTGAGGGGCCGCTCGATGCCCGTTTCCACCAGGGCGACCGCTTTTTCGCAGTTTGGCAGGACGTTGTCGCAGATCCATTCGAGCGCGCCGTTGCGCTTCTCATCGGTTTTCGAGTTGGAAGACCCCATCGTTCTGGTGAGTTGTCGGATTGGGTGGTGTTTGCAACCGAGGAGGGCGAATTTCGCGGCATCTGGAGGGGGTGGAAAATGGTGCTCAGGGCGGGACTCGAACCCGCACACCTTGCGGCACTGCCGCCTGAAGACAGCGTGTCTGCCAATTCCACCACCTGAGCCCGTCGATGTCCCGAGCAAAGGTCATTGGGACAAGTCGCGAAGTAGGGCCGAAACGATCGCGGGCGTCAAGTGCTTCCACCGCCCTCAAGGGGAAAACCTCGCTCCGCGGCAGGCCACGCCGCCGCCCTCCTTCAGCTCCGCGTTCGCGGCGCCGGTTCGATCAGACGAGGGCGCCGACGGGCTCTTCGAGACGGATCATGTCGGGTGGCACGGTGGCGATCGCCTCGAGGATGGTCGAGGTGCCTTCGCGGACCTTGAGGAGGGCGTCCTGATGCAGGGTTTTCATGCCCGTCTGCATGGCGATGCGCTTGAGGACGGCGGTTTCCGAGCCGTGGTTGATCGCCTTGGTCAGCTCCTCGTTGTTGCGCATCAATTCGTGAATACCGACGCGCCCCTTCATCCCGTTGAAGCCGCAGACCGGGCAGCCGTTGTTGGCCGCGCGGTAGACCGGGCCATGCCAACCGTCGAGCGCCTTGGCGAGGATCTCGGCCTCGTTGCCCTCGGGCAGGTACTCTTCGCGGCAGTGCTTGCAGGTGCGCCGCATGAGTCGTTGCGCACAGACGACGAGAAGGGAGGCCGAGATCATGAAGGGCTCGATCGCCATGTCGGTGAAGCGGGCGATGGTGGAAGGGGCGTCGTTTGTATGGAGAGTGGAGAGGAGAAGGTGGCCGGTGAGGGCGGCCTCGACCGCGATCGAGGCCGTCTCCTGGTCGCGGATCTCGCCGACGAGGATGATGTCCGGGTCCATTCGCAGGTAGCAGCGCAGAGCGGAGGCGAAGGTCAGCCCGATCTGCTTGTGCATCTGCATCTGGTTGATCCCCGGGATGGTGTACTCGATCGGATCCTCCGCCGTCTGGATGTTGATGTCCGGGGCTGCGACCTCGCGCAGGGCGGAGAAGAGCGTCATCGACTTGCCCGAGCCGGTGGGCCCGCAGTGCAGGATCATGCCATAGGGCTGGACGATGCAGTCTCGGTATTTCTTCAGATTCTCCTCGGAGAACCCGAGGGCGGTGATGGGGAGCGCGCTCTTGGTCTTGTCGAGAATGCGCATGACGACTTTTTCACCATGGTTCATGGGGCCGATGGCGACGCGCAAATCGATGTCGATGTTCTTTTTGGTGAACTTCTTGAAGACGATACGCCCGTCCTGGGGGAGACGCTTTTCGGCGATGTCGAGATCGGCCATGACCTTCAGGCGGGCCACGAGCGCGCCGGCCACCTTGCTCGGGAGGTGGAGTTTTTCCGCGCAGATACCGTCGATGCGGTAGCGCACGATCAGGTCCTTCTCCTGGGGCTCGATGTGGATGTCGGACGCCCCCGTCACATAGGCGTCCTCGATCACCCGGTTGGCGAGCTGGATGATGGGAGCGCTCTCCTCGCTCTCGAGATCCTCCTCCTTCTTCGTATCGCCGCCTTCCCCATACTCCATGTCGATGACATCGGTCAGCTCCGACATGTCGGAATGGGACAGTTCGGGACCGCCGTCCTCGTTGCCCACACCGAGATAGGTGCGCAGCATGCCGTCGATGAGGGAAGCCGGGGCGACGCCGACTTCCTCGACCTGGAGTTCCGTCGTCGACTGGAAGAGCTCGCGGCTCGGGTAGTCGAGCGGATTGGTCATGAGGGCCGCAACGGTCTTGGGCCCGAGGCGCTTGTAGGGCAGGATGCCGGTGCGGCGGATGATGGCCTCGCCCACCACCTCGATGAGCTTTTCATCGACCTGGAGCTGGGTTTCATCGGTGACGAGTTCGTTCTCCGTGAAACGCGCGACATAACGGGCCGTATCCAGTGAGCTGATACGAAAATTCGGATCCAGCATGCGCTGGATGAGCGGCGCGCTGTATTCCGCCACCTCCTTCACCAGCTGGAGATCCTCCTCCGTGAAGTGCCGCTCGTCGGCAATGATCTCCTTGTTCAACACCTGGATGGCCCCAATCGGCTCCTTTTGCCCCATGAGGGGCACGGTCAGCATCGCGGAGACGGGAAACCCGGTCTGCGCGGCAAGGCGGTGCATCGTGTCGCGATTGCTCTGTTCGTCGAAAAAGACCGCCTTTCCACTCCGGATGACCTCGCCGACGATGCCCGTGCCGAGGGGCAGGGTCAGGCGCGAAAGCTCATCGCGCTTGCGGGCAAATTCTTCTTCGCGTGAGGGGTCGTCCTCCCAGAGGCTCGGAGAATAATAGAGCCACTTGAAGGCGATCTCCCCCTTCTCCACGAGATAGAGGGTCATCGATTGGGCCGTCAGCGCTTCGATGACGCGGCCGGCGGTGAGCTCGAAGAGCGACTCCACGTCCTCGCGGGAAGGCTGCGGCTTGGAAATGACCTTGAGCAACAGGGTGCGGCGGAGAGCTCCCGTGATGTGCGAACGCATAATGCTGCTAAATCGGCCGCCTCAACGTTTTCCCCAACACAAAGCCCCACTCACGCCTTGAAGCTTGGAGATGAGGAAAGAATCGTCATATCCTGGGGGCTTTCATGCACCCGGACTCATGTAAATGACCACTTGGTTGCAGGACATTTTGCAGAAGCTGCGTCACTTCGGCCAACGTGTTCCGTGGCGCCACCGACGGGGGCGGCGGGGCGAACGCCTGGCCGCGCGCTGGCTGCGACGGGAGCTGGGTTGGTCCATTGTCGCGCGCAACTGGCGCGCAGGGAAAGGTGAACTCGACCTCGTCGCGCGCACGCCGGGAGGGCAGTTGGTCTTTGTCGAGGTGCGCGGGCGCGCGGCTCATGCCCTCGTCGGGGGCTACCACAGTGTGACCGCGCACAAGCGCCGGATCCTGCGCCGCACCTGCGAGGCCTACCTGCGCCGGCTCCGCGCTCCGCCTCCTTCCTGGCGCTTCGACATCATCGAGATTGAGTGGCATGCGGGGGGACAGGCGGAAATCCGTCACCATCCGCACGCTCGCCTTTAATCGACTCGGGGCTTGGCAGCGCGCGGGCGGCTTCCTCCCTCCCGACAACGTGGTCCGCAGACTTGCCATGCGCGCGGGCGGGGCGAGAGTCTGGAAGTTTCGCATGACTGACTCAGCTCGCCACCCTTTTCTCGAAGGCCTCAGCAAGCACCGCGGGGCGCCGCCCACCATCCTCGTCATCTTCGGGGCTTCGGGAGACCTCACCGCGCGCAAGCTCATCCCGGCTCTCTTCAATCTCGGGCTCGACAGCCTCCTGCCGGCGGATTTCCGCCTCGTGGGCTTTTCCCGCACGGAAATCCCCGATGACAACTTCCGCGCCGAGGCCAAGGCTGCGGTGGAGGAGCATTCCCGTCGTCCACTCGACGCCGAACTTTGGGAGAGTCTCGAGGGCAAAATGTCCTACCACGCGGGCCACTACGACGATCCGGCGTCC
>JBKHAU010000301.1:0-4022 GCA_046542725.1 Opitutales bacterium | reverse complement strand
CCAGCCCCGAGCTGTGCTCGTCGATCGTCTGCAGGGTCTCCGCCGCGAGGGCATGCGGCTCGTTCACCTCCCGCAGGCCGCCGCGCCGCAGGGTGACCGGTCCCTGCTGCGGCACCTTTCCGCGGTCATGCACCGTGCGCAGGGAAAAGAAAGCCGCGAGGTAGCGCTGCGCCTCGTCGGAACTCTCGATGAGGCGGGAAAACTCCGCCCGTGGCAGGGCGTAGAGGAGCACATCGGTCTCCGCCACCCCGTTGTTCACGAAGGGGTCGTCGGAGAGCAGGCCGTTCATTCCGAGAAGGTCACCGGGCCCTCGCAGGTCGAAGAGCTCGGCCTTGTCCTTGCCCGGCTTCTCCACCCGCACGCGCCCCTGGTTGACGACGTAGATGTAGCGATCGCGCGGCTGCCCATCGGTGAAGATAATCTCGTCGACCTCATGGAACTTCACCCGGCCGGACCTCGCCAGGGCCACGAGTTCCGCCTCCTCAAAAAACTCGAAGGGCGGATAGGCCTTGAGAAAATCGGCGATGCGAAGGGCGATGGAGGCGGCCTTCATAACGCGGCGGTGAGGGTCGAAAGAAGCATCAGGGGGCTGGGGTGGAAGCGGTCGCGGCCAACGGCGCGCAGCATCGTCCCATGACATCACCCATGCGGGCGTAAAGTTCAACCCCTTCCCCGCTCGCCTTCACCAGATCGGGGGCGAACTCGACCGTTCCCTGTGGCCAGAGCGTGATCACACAGGACCCGCCAAAGGCGAAATAGCCCTTTTCGGCCCCGCGCTCCGCCGGGGTCTCGGGTGCATGGGTCTGGCGGATGGAGCCCACCGCGGTGGCTCCGATCTCGACCATCGCCCACCGGCCCACCCGCGCCTCCTCCAGGATCGAGACGGTGCGCTTGTTCGAGAGCAGAAAGCGAATGCTCAGGCGTAGCGCAAGCGGATGCACGGAGAACAGCGGCCCCCCCAGCGTGGCCTGCGCGAGAACCCGCCCCGGCCAGGGAAAGTGGAAGCGGTGATAGTCGATCGGCGCGAGGCGCGAGATCACCGCATCCCCGTCGAAGAGCCCCGGATCGGCCCCGAAGGCGAGCGGGCCGAGCAGGGTCTCGACCGAAAAAGGCTCGTTTTTCGCCCAGAGGGTGGGCCCCTTCCCCAGATCGCGGAGGAGAAAATGGCGCCCATCACTGGGGAAGACGACCGCCTCCGCATCCTCCGGCAGGGGGCGGGCCTCGGGACGCAAACGCCGCACAAAAAAGTCGTTAAAATGCCGGTAGGCGGAGACCGGGTCGGCCGCCTCCGCCAGATCGATCTGATATTGGCGGGCGAAGGGCTCGATCTGCCGCACCGTCGACCGCCGTCGCATGCGCCACCCGTAGAACGTGCTGAACAACAGGCGTGAGGCGAGGGCCCGTGTCGCCAGCTGCCCGAGCCGGCGCTCATAGGCCCAGCGCAGCCAGTTTTCACCATAGATCGGTTCCGCTTCGACGCGCCCGGTGTAGCGGTTGAAGACATTCCAGGTCGCAGTCATCGATAGGGCGCACTAAGCCGCGCCGGCCCCTCTGAGGCAACTCCGAACGACCGCTCGCACCCTCCCCGCCTTCCCCCCTACCCGTCGCGCGACAAACCCCTCAACTAACGCTCGCTCGGACCGATGTCCGGTGCTCCCGCCGACAATCCCGGGAGCACCCACCAGTCCAAGCATGAGAGGCATCGCCTTCACCCCCTTCCTCGCCCTTGCCGACGGCACTTCCGCGCGCACCAGGAGCGATGCGCGCAGAGCGCGCCCCCGCGTTGCCGCATGAGCGACGAGGACACCATCTGGCGGGAGCGTTTCGAGCGCGAGCGCGCCGCCCGTCTCGAGGTCGAAGCCGCCCTCGCGCGCAAAAGCGATGAGCTGAGGGCCATCGCCGACGCCCAGGACACGGCCATCGCGGAGGCCCAGGAACGCATCCGCAAGCTCTCCCTTGTGGCCCGCCATACGACCAACGGGGTGGTCATCACCGACGCCGCCGGCCACGTCGACTGGGTCAACGACGGATTCACCCGCATCACCGGCTACACGCTTGCCGAGGTGCGCGGCCACAAGCCCGGAGCGATCCTTCAGGGGCCCGAGACCGACCCCACCGCGGTGGCCCGTCTGCGCGAGGCCGTGCGCCGCCGCGAGCAGTGTAGCGTCGAGATTCTCAACTACGCCAAAAGTGGCCGTCCCTACTGGGTCAGCGTCACGCTCAATCCCATCTTCGCGCCCTGCGGTGCGCTCGACCGCTTCATCGCGGTGCAGGCCGATGTCACCTTCCAGCGCCAGACCCGCGAGCGCCTCGAGTACAGCGAGCAACGTTTTCGCGATATCGTCGAGGCCGCCGGCGAATACGTCTGGGAGGTGGACCTCGAGGGCCGCTTTTGCTATCTCAGTCGCTTCGCCGAAGAGGTCCTCGGGCGCCCCCGTCGCGAGCTCCTCGGCCACCTTCCGGCAGAGTTCTCGCCGGCTGACGAGCGGGCGGACCTCGCCCGCCTCGTTTCCGACTCGCTGCGCCAGCCCCAGCCCTTTCGCCACCTCGAACACCGCACCGTCCGCGGCGACGGAGTCGTCATCTGGCAACGCGTCTCGGGTCTGCCGGTGCGCGACGCGCAGGGCCGCTTCGGCGGCTACCGCGGCACCGCCCGCGATGTCACCGCCGAGAAGGAAACGCAGCACAAGCTGGTCGCCGAAAGCGACTTCGCCCGCACCGTGATGGAGTCCATGGGGCAGGGCCTCACCGTCACCCAGCGTGATGGCCGCCTGCGCTTTGCCAACCATCACTTCCTCGAGATGCTCGGCTATTCCTTTGCCGAACTGCAGGACAAGACCCCCTTCGACTGGACGGCACCAGCGCACCATGAGGCGCTTCTGCAGTCCCGGGAGCAACGCCTTCGGGGCGAACGCTCGACCTACGAATCGAGCCTCATCGCGGCCGACGGCGAGCAGATCGATGTGCTCATCACCGGTGTGCCGATCCTCGATGAGGGAGCCTATGAGGGCTCCATCACGGTCGTCACCGACCTGCGTCGACGCATCCAGATGGAGCGCTGCCTCCGCGAGGCCAAGGACCGCGCCGAGCAGCTCAACAGACGTCTCCAGACCGAGATCGAGCGGTCCCGCACGCTCGCTCGCGAGGCCGAATCGGCGAACCATGCGAAGAGTCACTTTCTCGCCAACATGAGCCACGAGCTGCGCACCCCGCTCAACGCCATTCTTGGACTCACCGAGAGCCTGCTCGCCGGTTCCCTCGGCCCCCTTGAGCCCCGTCAGGGTGACGCCCTCCAGATCGTCGAGCGCAGCGGCCGCCACCTTCTCGAACTCATCAGCGACGTCCTCGACCTCGCCAAGATCGAGGCCGGCAAGCTCGACCTCGCGCACCGTCCAACCGAGCTGCCGCCCCTCGCCCGGGCCTGTCTCGAGATGATGACGCCGCTCGCCCGCGCCAAGCGCCTCGACCTCCGCGCCGAGGTGCCCGACGATCTCCCTCCTTGCCGTTTCGACGAGCGGCGCATCCGTCAGATCCTGCTCAACCTTCTGAGCAACGCGATCAAGTTCACCCCGGAAGGGGGCAGCGTCCTTTTCCGCGCCGCGCTCCAGCCCGACCCCACCGATCCTGCTCGGGCCATCCTCTGCCTCAGCGTGCGGGATTCCGGTATCGGCATCGCCCCAGAAGACCAGGCCCGTCTTTTCCAGCCCTTTTCCCAGATCGACAGCCAATACGCCCGGGCCCACGAGGGCACCGGCCTCGGCCTCACCCTCGTGCGGCGTCTCGCCGAACTGCACGGGGGCAGCGTCGAACTCGAGAGCGCGGCGGGCGCGGGCAGCACCTTCCGCGTCCTCCTTCCCCAGTCGGGGGTCACGATCCCCGCCCACACAGCCGCTGCCGCTCCTCCCGTCCCCCCCCGGGGATCACTCCCCGACTCAACGACCGCCGGGGCCCCTCGCACCGACCGGCCAGTCGAGTCCGGACCCTGCCGCATCCTCTACGCCGAGGACAATGAGGCCAACATC
>JBKHAU010000300.1:0-4026 GCA_046542725.1 Opitutales bacterium | reverse complement strand
TTCTCAGTGAGCTCCATGAGGTCATTGTAGTCGGCGTAGGCCATGTAGAACTCGCACGTGGTGAACTCGGGGTTGTGCGTCAGATCGATACCTTCGTTGCGGAAGTTGCGCCCGATCTCGTAGACCCGGTCGAAGCCGCCCACGAGGAGCCGCTTGAGGTAGAGCTCGAGCGCGATGCGCAGGACAAAGGGGCAGTCGAGGGCGTTGAAATGGGTCGCAAAGGGCCGCGCCGCCGCGCCCCCGGCCTCGGCCTGGAGGATGGGCGTCTCGACCTCCATGAAGTCCTGTTCGTCGAGGTAGCGGCGAATCGTGCTGACGATCCGGCTGCGCAGCTGAAAGACGCGGCGCGAGTCCTCGTTGCTCACCAGGTCGAGGTAGCGCTGGCGATAGATGGCGTCCTCGTCCTGCAGGCCATGCCACTTTTCGGGCAGCGGGCGCAGCGCCTTCGCGACCATTTCGAAGCGGTCGACGCGCATCGTCACCTCGCCCGTCTTGGTCGTGAAGACCGGGCCCTCGACCCCGATGAAGTCCCCCATATCGAGCTTCTTCTTGAAAAACTGGTAGGCGTCCTGCCCGACCCGATCGCGCTGCACATAGAGTTGCAGGGTGCCCGCGCGGTCGAGGATGCGGGCGAAGCTCGCCTTGCCCATGACGCGCACCGCGACGACGCGCCCGGCACACCGCGCCGCCGGACCTTCCTCCTCCTCCGGTCGCTCCGGGTCGTGCAGCGCCTTGGCCTCCGCCGAGGTGTGGGTCTGGGCCCAGTTGTGCGCAAACGGGTCGTTGCCCGCCGCCCGCAGCTCTTCGAGCTTGGCCTTGCGCACCGCATACAGGTCTGAGGTTTCCACCGGTTGATCGCTCATAATGAAGCCGGCAAGTAAAGGCGCCCGCTCGCACCGAAGGCAAACGCAAAGCCGGGACGCACGCCCGCTCCGTCCGATCCCGCCAAAGTTTGGTCTCCTCCACCAGCAAGAGGCCTTCGCGGACATTACCCGAATTTTTAAGTAACTCTGCGCAAGCGCCTTCCGAATCGCCGGGAGACAACTGGCATTCGCCCTGTTAGCAGCATCGTCTCGCTTCAAACTCACCACCACCGCATCCCACCCACCATGCCACGTTTCTTCTCTTTTCGCCTTGGCTGGCTCGCTCTCGCCAGCGTCTCCACCTATTCCGTCGTCGAAGTCGCCGCCGCCACGATCGAAACGATCGAGCGCACCTACGCCGCCGGCCCGGACCACGAACTGGTCCTCGAGGCCGACGCCGCGGACATCACGATCACCGCGGCGGACCGCTCCGACATCGCCTTCGTCATGACCTGGGAAGCCAGCACCGAAAACGCGGAAAAGGCCGCCAAGCAGTTTAAGCGCCTCGAGTTCAGCGAGGAGGTTTCGGACGACGAGATCGAACTCATCCTCGAGACAAAGAACAGCGGCTGGCGCTTTCTCGGCCTCGGCTCGAAGGCCGAGCGCCCCAAGGTGACGATCGAGATCGAGGTCCCGCGTCGCCTCACGCTCGAAGTCGATCTCGTGAGCGATCGCCTCGAAGTGGAGGGTGTGGCCGGCGACCATGACCTCGACACGGTCTCCGCCGAGCTGATCGTTTCCGGCGCGGCGGGAGACCTCGAACTGGAGACCGTCTCCGGCGACCTCACCATCACGGCCTCCCCCGGCGATCACGAGATCGAGAGCACGAGCGGCGACATCCGCGTGCGCGACGGCGAGGGCGACCTCGAGGTCGAATCGGTGAGCGGCGACGTCCTGATCGAGGGGTTCCCCGGAAACCACGAAATCGAGAGCGTCAGCGGCGACATCACCGCCTCCCTCGGTGCGACCCTCACGCGGGATCTCCGCTTCGAGACGGTCAGTGGCAACATCGCGCTGACCGTTCCTGACGCACTCGCGGCCCGCTTTGTCCTCGCGAGCGTCTCGGGCGACCTCGAGACCGATCTCGGCGCGATCGAAGACCTCCAGCAGGAGCGGCGCCGCCTGAGCTTCCGCCGCGGCGATGCGTCCCACACCCTCAGCCTGCAGACGGTTTCGGGCGACATCCGCCTCCGCCCCGGCGGCGGAGAGCGCTGAGCGTCCTGGCCGGCGCTCTCCCGCGCAACACTCGCCCGCGCCCCCGCTTCATCATGTCCACCCTCGCCCTCAGCGTCGTCGTGCTCTGCTTCCTGCTCGGGCTCGCGGGCACGGTCCTCCCCATCCTTCCCGGCACCGTCATTGCCTTTGCCGGGGTGCTCATCCACAAGCTCTGGATGGGCGCCGACTCGGTCGGCTGGGGCTTCGTCGCCTTTTGCGCCGTGCTCGGGGCGGCGTCCCTGGTTTTTGACTACGTCTTCACCGCCTGGGGCGCGCGGCGCTACGGGGCGAGCTGGAAAGGAGCCCTCGGGGCAATCGTGGGCGGTGTCGTGGGCATTTTCATCTTCACCCCGCTGCTCGGCCTCATCCTCGGCCCCATCCTCGGTGCCGTCCTCTTTGAACTGATGGACGGGCGCACCCGCCGCGACGCCGCCCGCGCCGGCTTCGGCACCTTCATCGGCGGGCTCGCCGCCTTCGCCGTGAAACTCGTCTGCACCCTCGGCATCATCGGGGGCTTTGTCTTTGCGGTGTAGGGCGTCAGCCGCAAATGCGGAACCTCTCTTGCCCCGCCGGGCAAAGCCTGTTCCCTCCGCGATGTGTCTCTGCGTGCGCTCGAGCTTCCCAATGTGCGGCATTTCGTCCGCTTCCGCATCTTCTTCAATGCGCGGTACTACTACCCCATCTTCGCGGTCCTTTTCATCGACTATGGGCTGACGCTCGAGCAGTTCACGACGCTCAACGTCCTCTGGGCGGTGACGATCGTGCTCGCCGAAGTGCCTTCTGGGGCGCTGGCCGACGTCATCGGGCGGCGCACGCTGCTCCTCATCGGAGCGAGCCTCATGTGTCTCGAGATGCTCGTTCTCCTTGTGGCGCCGATCGGAGGCGGCACCCTCACCCTGATCCTCTTTGCGATCAACCGCGTGGCCTCTGGTTTGGCCGAGGCGATGGTGAGCGGGGCGGATGAAGCGCTCACCTATGACACCCTCCAGCGCGACGGGGATCCCGGCGAATGGACCGCCCTGCTCGAGTTCCTCGGCAAGCGCATCGCCCTCGTGATGGGCTTTGTGATGGTCATCGGCGCCCTCTTCTACGACCCGAACTTCGTCAACGTCGTGACCTCTCGTCTCGGCTTCGAAGTGCCGAGCGACTGGCTCCTGCGCGTGCCCATCGCCCTCACTCTCCTTCACGGCTTCGTCGCCCTCTACAGCGCCTGGGCGATGAAGGAGGTCGAACCGGAGGGGCATGCGCCCGTCGAGCGCCCCCTGCGCCGCCTCGGCAAGTCCTTCGTCCGCGTCTGGGGCGCGATGAAATGGCTCGCGAGCAACCGCTTCCTCCTCTTCGTCGTGCTCAGCGGGCTCATCATCGACAGCGTCGCGCGGCAGTATGTCATCCTCAACTCGGAGTATTACCGCCTCATCGGCCTGCCCGAGTTCTCCTACGGGTTTCTCAGTGCGGCGCTGGCGGCCGCGGGCTTTCTCTTTGCGAAGTTCAACCGCTACCTCGCGGACCGGCACGCGCCTCTCTCCAATCTCCTCATTCTCTCCGCCATCCTCGTCTTCGGACTCGTCGGGGCGGCCTTCCACCTGCCCTACGTGGGAGTGGTCTTCGTTCCGTTCATCGTGCTCATGTTTTCGTCGGTCTCGTTTCTTCAGAGCACCTACCTCAACCGCGAGGCGGACTCGAGCATGCGCGCCACCCTCCTGAGTTTTCGCGGCCTCGCCTCCAACCTCGGCCTGGCTCTCGCCAGCCAGCTCTACGCCGTCCTCATCTGGAGCCTGAAGCAGAACTACCCTGACCAGTCCGGCGACGAACTCCAGCAGACCGTCTTCGCCGACGCCCTCGCCTGGTTTGCCCCCTCCTACCTCGTCCTCCTCGGCCTCGTCCTCCTCGGCGGTCGCCTCTTCATCCGTCGCCGCGACAAGGCCATCCAGGTCCCAGCATAGCGCAC
>JBKHAU010000299.1:0-4030 GCA_046542725.1 Opitutales bacterium | reverse complement strand
TCGCACGGTCGTGTGGCGCGCCGCCGACCCCAACGGCGATGTCCTGACTTACGACGTCTCCATCAAGCGCACCGGCGAGCCTGCCTGGACGCTTCTCGCCCGCGACCTCGAGGATCCGTCCTACCTCTTTAACGCCGCCGGCTTCGAGTCCGGCGCCTACCGCTTTCGCGTCGTCGCCAGCGATGCCTCCGCCAACCCGCCGGAGAGCTCCATGAGCGCCGAGCAGGTCAGCGAGGTCGTGCTCCTCGATACCACCCCGCCGGAGATTGCGGCGCCCACCCGCGAGGGCAGGACCCTGCGCTTCGCCGTCAGCGGCGATGTCAGCCGGGTGGTGGCCGCCCAAATCACCGTCGACGGGCGCGAAGCGCGTGCCCTTCGCCCGGACGACGGGATTTTTGACAGCCCCTCCGAGACTTTCACCCATACTCTCGACTCCGCCCTCGAAAGCCCCGTCTCGATCCTTTTCGAGGTCCTCGATGAGTCGGGCAACCAGGCCGCGCGCCCCCTCGTCCTCAGCCTCGAGTAGAGACGGGTCCCGGATCTGGGCGGCGCGGCCCTCGCGCGCCCATCATGACCGCCCCGTAATAAGCCTTGACCCGCCAGGCGCGATCGCGTCTGTTCGGCGGTTCCACCGTTTTTTTTGCGCGCACCTGTATATATGGCTGATTCCGATACCGTCCAAATCGAAGGCAAGATCGTCGCCGTGCTTCCTGGCACGATGTTTCGAGTCGAGTTGCCCAATGGGCACCAAGTGCTTGCCCACATTTCGGGCAAGCTCCGCAAACACTTCATCAAGATCACCGTTGGTGACATGGTGAAGATGGAAATGACGCCCTCCGACCTGGACAAGGCACGCATCGTTTATCGCCTGCGCAAGAACGCCCCGCGCCCGGGCAACCGCCCGATCCGCAGCTACGGCCCGCGCCGTCGCTGAGCGTACCGGTCCCGGCGCTCGCCTCCTCTTTCTTTCAACGCCGCTCCAGCCCCCGCTGGAACGGCGTTTTTGTTTGTCCGGAGGGCTCGAAAAACGTTCCTTGGAGCTTGCTCCGAGAGGGGCCGTGGGGTTTAACTAAGGTATTCAACCCCGCAAACCCACCTTAAACCGAAGAGAAACCTCATGAGTCTGCTTGCCTCCAATATCGTCGAAACCGTGGGGAACACCCCGCTGATCAAGCTCAACGCCTTTGCCAAGGACCTGCCGGCCACGATCTACGTCAAAGGGGAATGGTTCAACCCGCTGGCGAGCGTAAAGGACCGCATCGGCAAGGCGATGATCGAGACGGCGGAGGCCGACGGACGGCTCAAGCCCGGCTCGGTCGTGATCGAGCCGACCTCGGGCAACACCGGCATCGCGCTCGCCTTCGTCTGCGCCGCGAAGGGGTACCGTTGCATCCTCACGATGCCGGAGACGATGTCGATGGAGCGCCGCATCCTTCTCGGCCTGCTCGGGGCCGAAATCGTGCTCACGCCCGGCCCGAAAGGCATGCCGGGAGCGATCGCCCGCGCGGCGCAACTGATGGAGGAATACGGCGACAAAGCCTACAACCCCTCGCAGTTCGACAACCCGGCAAACCCTGAAGTGCATCGCCGCACGACGGCGGAGGAGATCTGGGCCGCGACCGACGGCAAGGTGGACGCCTTTGTTGCGGGGGTCGGGACGGGGGGTACGATCACCGGCGTGGGCGAGGTCATGAAGAGCCGCAAGGCCGGCTTCAAGGTCTTCGCCGTCGAGCCCGAGGCGAGCCCCGTGATCAGTGGTGGCCAGCCCGGTCCGCACAAGATTCAGGGCATCGGCGCCGGCTTCATTCCAAAGAATTGCAACACCTCGATCATCGACGATGTCATCAAGGTGTCCAACGACGACGCCTTCGCTACCGCTCAAGGGGTCTCGCAAAGCGACGGCCTGAGTGGCGGGATCTCCACCGGGGCCAACATCTGGGCCGCGATGGAGCTGGCGAAGCGGCCGGAAATGGCCGGGAAGATCATTGTCACGATTGGCTGCAGCCCGAGCGAGCGCTACCTCAGCACCCCCCTTGCGGCGGCCGTGAGGGAAAAGGTTGCAGATCTCCCCGTCGCCGCTATGTAACTGGCGATGAGTGGAGTAACTATCGCTTCCTATCCTGTCGTTCAGTTTAGTTGAAATCCAAGCCGCCCGGTCATTCACCGGGCGGTTTTTTCATGCCCTTCTTTGCGGGACCCGGGGGTGTTCGTTATCCTTCCGAACTCTATGTCCCGGACTGTCATTCACTGGTACCGTCAGGATCTGCGCCTGCCCGACAACGCTGCGCTCGCTCTCGCCGCGGAACGCGGGGAGCGCGTCGTGCCCGTCTACATCTGGGATCTGGCCGGCGAGGGAGACTGGGCGCCGGGGGCGGCAGGGCGCTGGTTTCTGCACCATGCGCTCGATGATCTGGGACGGCAGATCGGCCGGCGCGGCGGGCGCCTCGTCATCGAGCAGGGGCCCGCCCTCGAAGTCCTACGCCGGCTCGCGCAGGAAAGCGGGGCGGAGGCGGTGTATTGGAACCGTCGATACGAACCGGCGATCCGCGCGCGGGACGAGGAGATCAAGCGTGCCCTCGTGGAGGACGGACTCGAGGCGCGCAGTTGCAACTCCCGACTCCTCCTCGAGCCATGGGAGATCTGCACCCAGGCGGGCGACCCCTACAAGGTCTTCACGCCGTTTTCCCGGGCGGCGCGCAAGGAAGGCTTCCGCGCCCCGGTGGAAGTCGAGCTCGAGGCTCTCACCTTTGCCCGCGAGGGCCCCGCCGGCCTCGCCCTCGAGGATCTCGGGCTCCTCCCGGAAAGATCCTGGGATGAGCGCTTTCCCGAATACTGGGAGCCGACCCGGGAGGGGGGCTGGAAGCGGTTGGAGCAGTTTCTGGCCGGCCCCGTCAAGGCCTACGCCAAGGCGCGCGACATCCCCGGGGAGGACGGCACTTCCCGCCTCTCGCCCTTTCTGCATTGGGGTCTGCTGGGGCCGCGCGAAGTGGCTGCGGCGCTTGGCCCGCTGAGTGAACAGGGCGAGGGCGCGCGCACCTTTTTCAACGAGCTGCTCTGGCGGGAGTTCGCTCACCACGTCCTGTTCCATTTTCCTCATACGCCGGAGGAGCCGCTGCAGCCGCATTTCTCGGCCTTTCCCTGGCGCAAGGCGCCGGCCCAGCTCGAGGCCTGGCAAAAGGGCCAGACCGGCTATCCCATCGTCGATGCCGGCATGCGTCAGCTCTGGGCGGTGGGATGGATGCACAACCGGGTGCGCATGGTCGTGGCCTCGTTTCTCGTCAAGCACCTCCTCCTGCCCTGGCAGGCGGGCGAACGTTGGTTCTGGGAGACGCTGGTCGATGCCGACCTCGCCAACAACACTCTCGGCTGGCAGTGGGCGGGCGGTTGCGGGGCGGACGCTGCGCCCTATTTCCGGGTTTTCAATCCGATGACCCAGGGAAAGAAATTCGACCCCGAAGGCGACTATGTGCGCACCTGGGTGCCGGAGCTGAAAGACCTTCCGAAGCAATACCTCCATGAGCCCTGGACGGCGCCGGCCGAAGTCCTCGAGCGCGCCGGGGTGGACCTCGGGGGAAATTATCCCGAGCCCATCGTGGATCACAAGGAGGGCCGTGAACGCGCCCTCGAAGCTTTTCAAACGATGAAGGAGCGCCGTCATGCGTAAGTCTGTTTTCAAGGTTCGTTCCGCGCTACCCGTGCCGGCGCTCTTGAACTACCATTGGCACAACATGCCGGGGGCCTTTCCGCGACTGTCCCCGCCGTGGCAGGACCTGAAGGTTTTGCTCAGTCCCGACACCATCGCGGACGGCACGCAGGCCGCCTTCGAACTGCGCCTCGGCCCTCTCAAGCAGCAGTGGGTGGCGGAGCATTTCGACGTGAAGGAGGGGAGGGGCTTCTCCGATCGTCAGCTCGTCGGTCCGTTTGCGGAGTGGACTCACCACCACCGCTTTCTTCGCGAGACCGAAAGTCGCAGTTGGATGGAGGACGAGGTTCACTATCGCGTGCCGGGTGGTTTTCCGGGTCGCCTCCT